>NZ_CP019781.1:900000-1147500 GCF_002022505.1 Bartonella sp. WD16.2 | reverse complement strand
TCTGTTTGAGCTCAAAGTCAGAAAGGTCACTATTGGCTTTTTGTAAAAAGGATAACTAGAGTATCGCTGTGAGTGTTGATATCGGTACCTAACTTAAACTCGCTGTGGTTCTTCATCTCTTAAAAAGTGTCTTACACTTTGCAAAGGTCGTGCTGTATTGAGTTCTTGCTGTTCTAGCCATCGTTCTCATTTTACCAGGGCAATAAAAGCACTTAAAAAAAAGAGGAAAAACTTTCTTATTAGCTTTACTTACTTCTTCCATTTTGAAAGCGTGGCTAAACACTATCACCTAATAAAGCTACAAACACTTTATTTTTAGCTAATTCCCGTTTGTATCATTCAAAAAAATGAAGGTGGTAGGATCAGCGTTTTCTCCTTCTAGAGTTTATAAAAAAATCTTATAAGTTGGTAGGTATTTCAAAAGTATAACACTTAATCTATTGTTCAAAATGCTAGAGATAACTTTTCCTTGTGAGCAAGAAAGCTGCTATAAGTGAGCAGCTTTCTTGTTGTGATGATCAATGATGATCCATTGCGATGTTTTTTAAAGAAAAGCTTTTAAATAAGGCAGCAATGTTTACGGCTTTTAGAACCATAATAGCCACATACAGTTGCAATAACAGCACCGATAAGGCTACCTAAAAAGCTCCACCACCCAATGGTAGAAGCTGTTCCAATAGCTTTGTCTGCAAAGCTCTGGGCGCTCTTTGCTGTTTGTTCAAGGTGATGAGATAGTGTTTCAATTTGTTGGCTAAAGTTTTTGATGGCCTGTTCAGTTTTTACTTGTGCTGCTTGATAAAGAGTTATGGCATGATCTGCAGTGCGTTCTGCTTCAGCCTGGGTCATGCCGTTGTTCATAAGGCCACCGATGACATCACTGCGATCAATATTATCTGTTATCGTTGCAAGGCGGTTGGATAAACGATCTCCTAGTTGCTTAAGATAAACAGAATAGCCTGAAGGATTATGCATCAAAGCGGTGATAACAGATTCTATATCATCTAAACTCTCTTCATAAACACCTCGCAAATGTTCAGGATTAAGGGCTTCAATATTACTTTCGTTGAGTACTTTTCGTAAATCGTTTTTGAGTTTGTCAAAATCAATTTTATGGCTGTTTTTATTGCTCAACAGTTTATTGAAAGTGTTATAGTCTGAAGATGAGAAGAGGGTGCCAATCCCTTTTCCTAGGCTAGAAATGACATTTTTAGAGCTGGATGCAACACTTGAGAGAGTTTGAGCCCCCATGTGTGCTGCTCCGGAAACGAACAGAGTTGTCTGAAGTGTTACAAGAAGCATAAGAAGAGCCCAGGTTAAGAAGCCATGTGCTGCTCCCGCTTGTCTTGCAAAATGACCAGCAACAAAACCACCAATAGCAAGACTAAAAAACATCACAATAATGGAACCTATGCCAACAGACATCAAGACTCCTCCAAAGGGCGCAGAAGAATAGAGGTCAATTTGTCCTAAACCTAAAGCTGCGAGCAAAAAAGAAAAGCAAATTGAAGTAGCAATAACTGTAATTAGTCCTGCAAAAAGGGCTGACCAAGAAAGAGGCCTATGAAATAGTGGACGCTGAGGTTCCACAATTTTTTCTCCTTGCGAATGTGGATTTAATAGTGTGTCTGTTGGAATGCGCGTTTCCATTTGTTTATCTCCTTCGATGAGTATTTTATATACAACGCACGATTTGCGTTTATGTTCCAATCTAGAGAGATCTTGTTAGAAGGAAAGGGGATGCTTAATGGTTTCAGGTTTTTAGAGAATTATATTCCATTTTAAATAAACCTTAAAAATAAAATGTCTCATTGTCATGATTATTTATAATAATCTGTTTACTAAAAGGATCAATAAGATGATGCTTTTTAGAGAATAGTGTGGTATTATAGCGGTGTAATGGGTTTTCTTGTTGTGTCTTTTTAGGTGCGAGAGTTTTTGTAAGAGGAACTCTTGTGAATGGTTGTGCTTTTCTTACTGCAATGGATGGTGGGGACATATTACAATATGTATGGTGTGCTGAGAATATATTATTATTTTTATTGGTGGTTGCGTTGAGCAATTTTTGTGATGGTCATTTTGTGGGGTATAAATAAATTGTTTATTGCTTCCCAAATTTGATTTATTGCGATATGTAAGGATATGTTTTATGTCAAGTATGGTTACACTATACGATAATTTTTTAGAGAAAAAGTAGAACAAATAAAAAAGCCTTGTCAGAAACAAGGCTTTTTAGTGGTTAGGTTATACAGTGTACAGGGAAATTAGAATTTATAAGATACTCCAGCACGAAAATCATTAGTCTTGTAATGAAGTTCAAGGCTATCTTTAACAAATTTCTTTTTTCCGAAATCCGAATAACGATACTCTGCCCGCAAAATAACATTGTCGGTCATTGCAAAATCAATACCAGCACCAAAAGTATAACCGATCATTGTTTTTGTTTCATCTACCATATTATTAAGCTCTTTGTCTTGTGTATTTGTGCTTGATAGCGATAGAATATTTTGGAACTGTCCATAAGCAACACCACCGGCAATATAAGGCATAATACGATCAG
Source organism: Bartonella sp. WD16.2 (assembly GCF_002022505.1). Taxonomy (NCBI): domain Bacteria; kingdom Pseudomonadati; phylum Pseudomonadota; class Alphaproteobacteria; order Hyphomicrobiales; family Bartonellaceae; genus Bartonella; species Bartonella sp. WD16.2. The sequence goes on along the minus strand of NZ_CP019781.1, from coordinate 1,144,943 downwards.
CAGCAAAACCGATACGTATCCGTGTAGCGCCAGTCCATTTTTGGTTTAAAGTATACTTAAATGTTATAATGTTTTTTTCTGCCTCTTCTGTATTAATTGTATTTTCTAATTGGGCAGCTCTTTTTGACCGTTGATGTTGGCTTGTTGTTAAGTCACTTTCTTCTGTATTTACACCTTCATTAGATGGGGGAGTGATTACGGTAGTTTTTGTATTTTTTCGTGCAGATAAAATTATATCCGTATCAATGCTTAGGATAAGGCCATTACTGAGATCAACATTGGAACCTGCATAAAAACCACCTATAAAACCAGAAAGTTTAGGTAAAAATTTTTCACTAACTGGAACCCATTTTATAGGTCCTCTACTCGTAGCAGGCAGTAAAGGAATATCATCACTATGACTCATTGCAGAAATCTTACTTGAAAAACCACCAACCTGCCCCCCAATATAAAAACCATTCCAAGAAAAAGTAGGGGGTCTAACAATTGGTGAAACATCCATTTGATAATTTTCTTTACGAATTATACTATCTGCTGCTTGTGCTAAAGAAATTGCAGCTAAAGTGAAAATAGATGTAGTTATTAAACATTTTGTGTTCATAGTTTTCTCCAAAAGTAACAATTTAAATACGTAATGTTATTTTTACATCAAAAAATTTACAAAATATTGATTTTTTCTTTGTCTTAAAAGACAATACTTTATGACATATTCTAAGGCTTTTATGCAAGATGAGCTTATATATGTTTACTTTTAGTGTTGTCATATATAATAATCAAAATGATTTTAACAATAGATCACTTTGTTGTTTAATTTTTTTAGGAACAAGCAGAGCAACACGATCTCCTAATGTAGCGACATTCCTCTGATATCGTTGATAGCAGGCATCAAGTTATTTTTTTGGAAGTGTTGTTTTTACTCTTCTTCCAACTTTTGACTCAGTAATGCTTAATGCTATAAATAGCTGTGATATAAAAAGATTGTCCCGTTTTCTTCATGTATAGATCATAGGTTGCTCAAGGGAGGAAAAAGAGTTTCTGTGGATAAATTGATGGCTATTTTTAACACACTTAGAAATGCAAGTGTCATATAACAATAATAATTGATTCAATATTTTCGAGGAAAATGTAAAACTTATAACTTGTGCTTCATTTGGAGATAAGAAGAAGCTTGAAGCTTTAAATGCTTTGTTGACGGAACGGTATAAGTAATATCTTTTACTGTCCGTAATATTCCTTGTTTTTTGTGTTGTAGATAAAGTCTCCTACCTTACAACAATATTATAGATGAAATTACTTCTAAACTTTTAGAGTCTTTATTTTGTGTCATTACATTAATTAAAATAACACTAAAGCGTATTATGCCTATTCTATAACTTAGAAACAAACATTTGCCAACGGCGAGTGAACACAAGGATCATATTAACTGATCTAACTCAAAGGCATAATACTTGAATGTTTAAAACGATCTTGTGGGCTGTTTAGTTTAAACCAAGCAGCAAAAATGTTAGAATTAAAGCCCAAAGATTTTCTAGTTATTTTCATGTTTATTATTGTGTTTCGAGTGGGTTTTTATTATCAGAGTAAAATCAATGAAAACTGATGGATTGTATAATCCGCATTATTCAAATACCCAGCGGAATAAAAAAGACCGTTTCTAGTGCAAAAATCATGGACGAAGAATTAGCATGCTTGAGGGAGGTAAATTCAAAAATAGTGTGCATATAAAAAGATATCAATCAAAGTATGAGCTTTTTCAATACACGTGTTTTTCATGCCACAGGTAAGGTGCATCTCAAAATTAGAGAAAATAATGATGACAACTTCCTTCATAGCAAAAGTAGCGCAGAAATATAATTTATCAGAACAAGAGTTTCGTGAAGCACTCTTTAAAACCTGTATCAATTTCAATATTTTTGAAGAAGATTTTGAAGACTTTATTTATCTTGCCAATGAGTATAACTTAAATCCTTTAGGAAAAGAAATATACGCTGTTCCTAAAAAAATGGCATCATCCCAGTTGCTACAACCACTGGGGGGACCAAGATAATCAAATCCCACCCTTGATAATATAACACTTCAAAAGAACGACGATAACGAAGGCAATCTGCTTTCTGTTACATGCGCTATGTATTTGAAGAACAGTAAAACATCCAATAAAAATCACAGAATATTTAAAAGATTGCAAACAAGACACAAAACATTGGCGGAAATATCCTGTTCGCATGCTGCAGAATGAAGCAATTAAACAATGTGCACGTTATACCCTCGGTTCTGTTGGCCTTTTTTTATGAAGAAGATAAAGCTTTTTATGAAAAAGAAGATGTAGTCGATCTTATTCACGAAATTATTTGCTGCAAATGAGACTAATTATAATCCCAAAAACGAGAGGGTATTTAGTGAATTGCTTACGCCAATCAAAGAGTTAAAAAACAAACACAAACAGAGTGATTTCAAGCTCGTTTAAGAAAAGTTACAGCTTCAAACATTGATAGCATTATCAGTAGAACAGCTAAAAGTTTGCCGACAAGTAAATATGAGGAGAAGGGTACAAACTTAGATTTATCGCAAAATGTTTAAGAGATGAAACAATATCATTTTATAAAATACCAGCTATAAAATGGGGAAATAAACGCAAAAAGAGAGTGATTAAAAAATACAGCCTCAAATGTGAAATTGCTATCACCCGATGTGGATTTATTCCCCATCCGACAATTGAAATGGTAAGTACTAATCCTGATAGGTCTCATTGGGGATGAAGGCTTTATAAAGGTCAAATATTCTCAAGCAACGACGCGTGTACGTTTTTTACGAGATGATAAAATCAAGCCTGAATATATCTTACAAATGCAATTCCAAATGGCTTGCACAGGATGAAAATGGTGTAATTTTGTCAGCTATTATCCTTGGTTTATAGATAAATCATCTCATTTATATATCAAAATTCAACGCATCTCACGCGATGATGAACAGATTGAACGCATTAATAAAGCTGTAGAAGCACTTTTAGAAGAAATAGAACAAGAAATGAAAATCTTTATACAAGCTGCTTAAACCTATGGGGGGAGCTCTGTTACTTACATGTCTCCTTAAGCGCTCCCACTCATTAAAGAGAAAGGCAATGAGATGATATTTAATGATGGTGATAGATATGTCATAATACGTGAATGTGCTCAGTTTTTTAGCGTATCGACAACAACGATTCGCAATTGGGTAATACGAGGTTCCCAAACCATATAAGTTGGGCAAATCAGTAAGATGGAGAAAAAAAGAAATCTTGGCATTTATACCAAAGGAAATAAGCTGCAAATAACACAAATTTAGATAAAATTATATAAACTCTAAAGAGTAGACTAAATGGTGGACTAAAAATTATCTAATTAAGTAAAAATCTATATATTTCAACATGTTAAAGGTAAAAGATGGTGCCCAGAAGAGGACTCGAACCTCCACACCTTGCAGTACAGGTACCTGAAACCTGCGCGTCTACCAATTCCGCCATCTGGGCAATGGAATTTATCTAAGCTTGAGAAGTAACTCTGTCAATGATCATTACTCTACTAAAAATATTAGAGTTAGGGTGCTTATTTCTATAAATCGCAATTATAATAATTTAAGACGTAATGATTTTTTTTGATAAAATTGTTGAATCAGAATTGAAGTCATAAATAATAGGGACACCAGTTGCTAATTCTTGAGATATGATTTCTTCAGTGCTTAGACCTTCAAGTGCCATAATAAGAGCACGAAGAGAATTGCCATGCGCTACAATTAAAACAGTTTTGGAGCGTAAAATGTGGGGCTGAATATGGTAAAAATAATAAGGCCAGACACGCGCACCTGTATCACGCAGGCTTTCCCCATTGGGTGGGGCAATGGCATAAGAACGGCGCCATATATGCACTTGTTCTTGCCCCCATTTTTGACAAGCATCATCTTTATTTAAGCCGGATAAATCGCCATAATCGCGTTCATTCAATGCTGAATTTTTTATCAATTGCAAATCTGTTTGTTCTGTTTGTTCTAAAATATGCTGAGCAGTTTTTTGTGCTCGCTGTAAGGCTGATGTATAAGCAACATCAAATTTTAAGCCAGATTCTTTTAGTTTTTTTCCTGCTTTTATTGCTTCTGCATAACCTTTTTCTGTCAAATCTGGATCTTTCCAACCAGTAAAAAGGTTTTTAAGGTTCCATTCACTTTGTCCATGACGGATTAATACAAGTGTACGTCCCATTATAAATTTCCTGAAATTGATTGATTAACGTTAATCGTTCAGATCTAAAACATCCAGCATTGAATAAAGACCATTTTTATGATTTCTTGCCCACAGAGCTGCTTTTAATGCACCGTTGGCAAAAATAGAACGTTCTTGTGCTGAATGTGAAAGAACAATGTGTTCATTTGGACCTGCAAAAATAACACTATGGTCTCCGACAACTGTTCCACCCCGTAAACAAGCAAAACCAATAGTGCCTTTTTTGCGTTCGCCTGTATAGCCTTTACGTTCGCTAACATAGACATCTTGGAACTGAACATTGCGTCCTTCTGCTGCCGCATTTCCAAGAAGAAGAGCTGTTCCAGAAGGAGCATCAACTTTGCCAAAATGGTGCATTTCAGAAATTTCAATATCAAAGTCTTCAGATGTTAATGTTTTAGCTGCTTTCTTTACAAGGTTAGCCAAAAGATTAATTCCAAGGCTCATATTTCCAGATTTAACAATTGTTGTGTGCATCGCAGAAGTTGCAATTTGTGCTTCCTCTTCTTTGCTAAATCCTGTTGTCCCTATAATGTGAACAATGCCTTTTTGGGCTGCATAATCAGCGTAGATAATAGTAGCTTGTGGCTGGGAAAAGTCTAAAATACCTTCAGCATTAGAAAAGGCCTTTTCAGGATCATCAGTAATTGGGATTCCAAGAATATTTGAACCAATCAATACGCTGGCGTCTTTTCCTACAAAGGGTGACCCTTTGCGCACAAGCACACCACAAAGTTCTACACTTTTTCTATGTTGGAGAGCTGTAATTAACGCACGCCCCATTCTCCCATTGGCACCAACAACTGCAAGGCGCATGTTTTTCTCCTTGTGACACTTTACTCCTTGAGTATAGGCAAATTCTTTTTTTTGCCAACTATTCTTTTTCCATATAAAGCTAAATTTAGTACATTTAATGGTTTAAACTGATGATTAATTTATGTGGAACTTGTATAAGTAATATACTTATTATCATTATAACAAATGAACACTTTTGTAAGTATGTATAAAGTATTTTAAAAGTACATTTTGAAATTTAGTGTAATTTTAATGTATTTTACTACAATCAGTGATAAGTTTCTCTATTTATTGTATATTAATTTTGAAATTAAATACACATTTTGTTTATCTTTATGTAAATTATTTCAATAATATTATTTATGACTGTTATATGAACAAAGTTAAATACTTTCTTTAATTTAATGATATACAGGAATTTCTTTTTTACAATTTAATAAAAATTCCAACTAAAATTGTTATTTATTGGTCAATATAAGGTAGCTGTAAAATACAGTATTTATTGACAAATTAGAAGTCCAGATCAGTGTAATGAGAACTAGGCGTAGTTCCACGAATCCGATCATTTAAAAGAGGGCGAAAAGAAGGGCGAGATTTAATCCGCATATACCATTCTCGAATAGAAGGAAATTGCTCCCAATCAATTTCTCCCAAAAAATCAAGTATAGAAATAGAAGCTGCAGCTGCTAAATCTGCATAGGACAATATAGATCCAGCTAACCAATCACGGGATGTGCAAAGCCAATTCAAGTAATTCATGTGTGGTGGAATATTAGCACGTGCATTGCGTAAAATTTGCGAATTAGGAGCTCCACCACCAATGGCTAATGGCATTTCACGTTTATAGATTCGCTCTCGCACAATATGACGCGTAACTTCATTTTCAAGTTTGTTTAAAAACCAATCATTAAGACGGCGTACTTCGGCACGTTCTAAAGGATTTGCTGGAAAAAATTGTTTATCTGGTCGTAAACTGCCACGCGTTTCATCTAAATATTCATAAATCACGGTAGCACCCGATAATGGTATTTCATGTTCAGCAAGGAAAACGGGCAAATGTCCCGCTGGATTAAGAGCAAGAAATTCAGGTTTTCTTGTCCATTCATATTCTTCAATAAGATGGGTTGCTATACCATATTCTTCGAGAATAAGACGTATAAAACGAGAGGCAGAAGATAGGGGATGATGAAAAAGTGTGAGCATAATTTATGTGCTTAAATAGAGTCGGTAGATTTCTTAATATAATAGGATTTTTATAAAGATGCTTTGTTGAAAGAACAAGCTCATTAGTAATTGCTAACAGTTATGTTTAATAATCTCTTAAGAAAGATATCATCTTATTGCGTAACTGCTTGCAAGATAGCTGCACGCAACTCTTCTAACCCCGAAGCTTTTTGTGAAGAGGTGATTAGTAGCTCTGGATAAGCAGCTGGATGTTTTAAAATATTTTTTTTTGTAGCAGTTACTAAAGTTTCAAGTGCATTTGGTTTGATTTTATCACTTTTGGTTAAAACAATTTGATAAGAAACTGCTGCTTTATCCAGAAGATCTAAGACATCTGTATCATTTTTTTTAATTCCATGACGTGAGTCAATTAAAACATAAGCGCGTTTAAGTGTTGTACGACCCCGCAAATAATCAAAGATCAAATGTGTCCATGTTTCAATGCAATTTGGAGGAGCTTTGGCAAAACCATAACCTGGCATGTCGACAAGTGCTATAGGGGGAAAGTTTTCTTTCTGATCACTTAAACTGTCAGGTATAAAGTAATTAAGCTCCTGAGTACGCCCTGGTGTATTTGAAGTGCGTGCTAAACCTTTTTGTTGCACCAGTGCATTGATTAGGGAAGATTTTCCAACATTAGAGCGTCCTACAAATGCAATTTCTGGGGGGCCCTCAGGTGGAAGATGTTGTATTGCGGGTACACTACGAATGAAAATCCAATTACGAAAAAAAATCCCAGAAGTTGTAGGACGTTTTGTCATTTATGTCCTTCTTTTTTAGATTTCTTATGGAACATAGCTTTAAGATTATCAAAAAGCTCAATTTTCACGCCTTGACGTTTCATCATGATGCCTTGCTGAATAATTGACAATGTATTATTCCATGCCCAATAAATAACAAGACCAGCTGGGAAGGAAGCTAGCATAAAGGTAAAAATAACTGGCATCCATGTGAAAATCATAGCTTGTGTTGGATCTGGAGGAGTTGGGTTCATATGCATCTGTAGAAACATTGTTATCCCCATGATTAAAGGCCATGCACCAAGGATAAGAAATGCTGGAACTTCATAAGGTAATAAGCCAAATAGGTTAAAAATAGATGTTGGATCAGGTGCTGCTAAATCTTGAATCCAACCAAAGAAAGGTGCATGTCGCATTTCAATGGTAATATAAAGAACTTTATAAAGAGCAAAAAATATTGGAAATTGAACTAGCATTGGCCAACAGCCCGCAAGAGGATTGATTTTTTGAGTTTTGTACAATTCTATCACTGCTTGTTGCTGTTTAACTCGGTCATCTGCATATTTTTCCTTTATTTCTTGCATCATTGGTTGCACTAACTTCATGCGTGCCATAGATTTATAAGATTTATTAGCAAGCGGGAATAGAAGTACTTTCAAGAGCACTGTAACAAGAAGAATGGCAATACCAAAATTTCCTGTTTGTTTATAAAAGATATCAATAAGAGCAAACATTGGTTTGGTGATAAAATCAAACCAACCCCAATCAATTAAAAGACCAAATTTCTTAATCTTTAATTGATTTTGATAACGGTTAATGATCCCAACTTGTTTTGCACCCGCAAAGAGGTGATTTGTAATAGTTTTTGTTTCATTGGGAGCAACTGTTAAAAGAGCACTTTGTAAGTCGGATTGATAGTGGGTATTTAGTTGATTAAAATAAATAAAACGACTTGTATATTCTTGATCTTGTGGAGGGATAACCACTACAGCCCAATATTTATCAGTGATACCAATCCAACCTCCTGTAACTTTGGAGAAAATCATGCTTTTCTGACCATTTCCAGAATTTGGGTTGAGCTCTTCTAGATTTTTATATGTTTCTGTTTTGAGTGAATCCCCCGCGACACCAATCATACCTTCATGGAGCAAATAAGTTGCATTTGTGTATTCTGGTGGAGCTGCACGTGCAACTCGGGCATAAGGCGAAAGATATACAGGATTGTCACTTTCATTTTTGATAGAATCTTCAATGGTGAACATGTAATGATTGTCGATTGAGAGAGTACGACGGAAAATTTGTCCTTGTCCATTATTGTAGATTAAAGTGACAGGTGTTGAAGGGGTTAGAGTCGTATTTTCACCTTCTATCTGCCATTGTGTATGAGATTGTGGCAATGCTGTTGCTGGTAGAGATGAACTCGTAAAACCAAATTCAGCAAGATAAGTTGTATTGAATCCATTAGGATTGAGCAAAGCAATTTCCGGCGATCCTTTATCTACAGTTAAGCGATATTTTTTGAGAAAAAGGTCATCAAATTGTGCACCAACAAGATTAATAGAACCTTCTAATTCATCAGTTTTAATTGCAATACGATTTGTTTTAGCCAATTCTACACTACGGTTTTCAGGCGTCATAGGGCGGTCAGATACACCCCCTGATTCACTTGTTTGAGCAGTATCAGAGAAATGCACATCAGTTGTGGGAAGTTCTGAACTTTGTTTTGACAATTGTTGTGCCATTATTTGCATTTCTTGTAGTTTTGTTTGTTGGGGAATAACATAAAAAAAATGCCATGCGACAAAAATAATAAGAGATAATCCAATGGCGATAAAAAAATTACGATTATATTCCATTTGTACTTATCCTATTGCCGTTGCTGGTTTTTAATTTTTGGCTTTATTCGTCGGTTTAATTCATTGATCAGAGATGAAAACGGTGCATGCAGTGCATCGGGATGAGCTACAATGACATAATCGGTTCCTGCTTCTATGTTATTTTTTAGTCCAATTCGAACTGCTTCACGTAGACGCCTTTTAATGCGATTACGTTTGACGGCATTGCCATTTTTACGCGTTACAGTAAAGCCTACACGTGCAACAAGAGGATGTTTTATTTCTGCTGTTTGTTCACGAGGTTTAATTTCAAGTAGAAATAGAGGACCACGTCGTTTTTCTCCTGTGCGTGCAGCCAAGAAATCTGCTCTTTTACGAATGCGGCAGGGGTGTTTTTGCTTCATTGAAAGATGCTTCATAGCTTTACTAAATGCCTGCCTTTTACAGAAAAGACAGGCACCAAAGATTCATAATGAAAAAATAACTAACGACATTCAATCTGTTGTAAAAATTCAAAGAATCAAGCAGATAACCGCTTCCGTCCGCGATTACGCCTGGCTGAAATGATTTTACGCCCACTAGCTGTTGCCATACGGGCACGAAATCCATGGCGACGTTTACGAACAAGTTTAGAGGGTTGATAAGTACGTTTCATTTATTCAAATACCGTTGTGCGGCCCTTCTTAGTTCTATAGCACAATAATACACTCGATGAATAATCTTATTCCATCAGATAATTCTAAGGTAAGTGCTTACCCTATAAGGAAAAGCATAAAAAAGTCAATCTTAGATTATTTTTTCGTATTTTAAAAAGATGCAAGAAGTTTGAAGTTTATTGACTTAAGCAATATATTTCTCATTCGAGATATTTACTATTTGAACAGTTAATAAAAAAGGCCACGCGGGTGCGCAGCCTTTTTACATAAGAATGTTATGAAATTAATTACGGAACAAGAATAAGATATTCTGGCTACCTTGATTTGCAATAGAAAGAGCTTGAACACCAAGCTGTTGCTGAACTTGCAAAGCAGACAATTTTGCAGATTCTGCATTCATGTCAGCATCAATCATTGAACCGATCCCTGCATCAACATTGTCTAACAATCTTTTAACAAATTCGAGCTGAGTATTCATCAAGTTAACTGCAGCACCAATCTTAGCACCCGCAATAAGAGTTAAATCAACTGCATCGCGCACTTTATTTTGAAGGCTGCCTAGAAGGATATTTTGTCCATCTGAAGACATTGCACCAATTCCTTCTATTTTGACAAATTCAGCTATGGTAACTTTACTAGCTTCCACTTTAAAAGCAGCTTGCGCTTTAGCCCACGTTTCGTTCCCTTTACCAGTAGTCAGTTTGTCTTCAGCCGTTTTTACTTTCTCCTTTGCCGCTTTTATTTCTTTACCTCCTGGTTTATCCTCAGTAACGTCACCATATATGGACACCAAATCCGCCAATGCAGCTTTCGCATCTTCAATGTCATTTAACAGGCCCTTGTATACTTTTTCTGCTGCCTCAAAAGTACTAATAGCTTTTTTAGCATCATTTTTTTCGTCTACATTGAAAATGTTTTTCAAAATACCTTTTGACATATCAATGGTGCCATTCTCATTCATAACACCAAAATTCAACTCACGGCCACCAACTTCAATCATATCAACATAGACAGCTGTACCTTCACGACGATAACCAGCAGCTATGCTAGCAGTTTGACCACCATTGGAAAGCATGTTTTTGCCAGCAAATGAAGAAGACTGAACTGCATTCGAAATGTTCGTCATATTTGCTTTCATTGAATCTTGAAGCTTAGCAATATCAACTTCACCTTTTCCATTAACAGTAACCATTGATTTTTGAATATCATCAAGTGCTTCTTTGGTTAGGTCAACAGCTGTAGCAGCAATACTCACCTGTTCTTTACCTAAATTAATGGCATCAATAACAGTGCTCATTGTATTACTGTCATGCTTCATCATTGATGAAATAGACCAGTAGGCTGTATTATCACCAGCATTGTTAATACGCAAACCTGTTGAAATACGGTCTTTTGATTTGTCTAAATTATTATCAATTGCACGAAGTGTCTGCAATGCAGTCATTGCAGATCTATTAGTAAGTATACTTGAACCCATAATCGTGTCCCTTAACGAAAAATAATTAAAGAGGGACATGCTATTTTTATAGCTCATGATAGAACGACATCATGTCTGCCAGATAAATTTGGCCTATCACTTTTTGCAGTGCTATCAGACTAAAAAATATTGTTCAAGTTGTTTTTTTCAATGTGTGGATAAAAATGCAACTCTTTGCTCTCAAATACATTTACTATTATTGATTTACGAATAATTGATGATGAACTTTCAGACTTCAGTAACTACTCTCAATGTAAGTAAAATTATTATTTTTCGCAAAAAACTAAGACCCCTATATTCTAAAAAATACAATTTTTATTCAGCTAAAAATTGTGATTTATATACTGATGCTTATAAGGCACATCTGACCTTACCCCCCTAATCCATATTTTAAATCAGCTAAGTTAGACTGCTCTTATCAGAAAAACTAAGCGTATACTCATTATTTGAACAGTTAATAAAAAAGGCCACGCGAATGCGCAGCCTTTTTAAGTAAGAATGTTATGGAATTAATTACGGAACAAGAATAAGATATTCTGGCTACCCTGATTTGCAATAGAAAGAGCTTGAACACCAAGCTGTTGCTGAACTTGCAAAGCAGACAATTTTGCAGATTCTGCATTCATGTCAGCATCAATCATTGAACCGATCCCTGCATCAACATTGTCTAACAATCTTTTAACAAACTCGAGCTGAGTATTCATCAAGTTAACTGCAGCACCAATTTTAGCACCCGCAATAAGAGTTAGATCAACTGCATCGCGCACTTTATTTTGAAGGCTGCCTAGAAGGATATTTTGTCCATCTGAAGACATTGCACCAATTCCTTCTATTTTGACAAATTCAGCTACGGTAACTTTACTAGCTTCCACTTTAAAAGCAGCTTGCGCTTTAGCCCACGTGTCGTTCCCTTTATCTTTATCAGTCAGCGCTTTTTCAGCATTAGTTACGGCCTCTTTCGCCTTTTGTATCGCACCCTTTCCTGGTTCTTCTTTAGGGTCAGCACCATATATGGCAACCAAATCCGCCAATGCAGTTTTCTTCTCTTCAAGGTCATTTACCAATGCTTTGTATGCTTTTTCTGCTTTCTCAAAAGTCTCAATAGACTTAGCAATATTACTTTTTTCGTCTGCATTGAAAATGTTTTTCAAAATACCTTTTGACATATCAATGGTGCCATTTTCATTCATAACACCAAAGTTCAACTCACGGCCACCAACTTCAATCATATCAACATAGACAGCTGTACCTTCACGACGATAACCAGCAGCTATGCTAGCAGTTTGACCACCATTGGAAAGCATGTTTTTGCCAGCAAATGAAGAAGACTGAACTGCATTCGAAATGTTCGTCATATTTGCTTTCATTGAATCTTGAAGCTTAGCAATATCAACTTCACCTTTTCCATTAACAGTAACCATTGATTTTTGAATATCATCAAGTGCTTCTTTGGTTAGGTCAACAGCTGTAGCAGCAATACTCACCTGTTCTTTACCTAAATTAATGGCATCAATAACAGTGCTCATTGTATTACTGTCATGCTTCATCATTGATGAAATAGACCAGTAGGCTGTATTATCACCAGCATTGTTAATACGCAAACCTGTTGAAATACGGTCTTTTGATTTGTCTAAATTATTATCAATTGCACGAAGTGTCTGCAATGCAGTCATTGCAGATCTATTAGTAAGTATACTTGAACCCATAATCGTGTCCCTTAACGAAAAATAATTAAAGAGGGACATGCTATTTTTATAGCTCATGATAGAACGACATCATGTCTGCCAGATAAATTTGGCCTATCACTTTTTGCAGTGCTATCAGACTAAAAAATATTGTTCAAGTTGTTTTTTTCAATGTGTGGATAAAAATGCAACTCTTTGCTCTCAAATACATTTACTATTATTGATTTACGAATAATTGATGATGAACTTTCAGACTTCAGTAACTACTCTCAATGTAAGTAAAATTATTATTTTTCACAAAAAACTAAGACCCCTATATTTTAAAAAATATAATCTTTATTCAGCTAAAAATCGTGATCTATAACACTGATACATGCAACTTTTAAAGTATAGATACATTTGACGTTATTTCCCTAATCCATGCTTTATTAACAGAACTAAACTTCTCTAATTAATAGTCTTTATTGATGGGCCATATTAAAGAAAGTGGTATACATAGAATAATTTGTAGTTATTTCGTTACGCCGCGAGTAAACGATCAAAAAATTGAAAATAAGATAAAAAATGGTGCATCACTCTATAATATCAATAAGGTTTTCAAATTTTGGATTATTTACAAAGATTTGTAGAAAAATTCGTACACAAATATTTGTAACGAGATTCTGCAATGCATTTTATTCTAGAGTTTTTTATAGAACTGGCTTTGCATCTTGAATTGGTATTTTGAAAGAAACACAGTTATTACACTGAAACTTTTATAACTCTTAACGAAGGAAAGTGCTAAGGTGATTGACGTAAATATTTTTTCTCTTTATTGCTATATTATCTAGCATCTGTATAGAGAGGAAAGAGTGTGGTCCCTGTTACACGCGAAGCTATTCGTGAAGAACTGCGTAAAGTTAAAGGACCAAATTTTGAAAGCGATATTGTATCGCTTGGGTTGCTTTCAGAAATATTCATTACAGGTGGTAAGGTTTTCTTTTCCATTACAGTTCCCCGTGAACGCGCACAAGAATTAGAACCATTACGCCGCGCTGCTGAAAAAGTAGTGTATGCTATGGATGGAGTTGAAGCAGTTGTTGTCACTCTTACGGAAGAAAAACAATCGCCAACATTTTCTCAAACACACAAACATGCAGTTTTTTCTGCGCAGAAACGTAAAGCAAATACATTGCCTATGAAAATGCCGATAGAAAATGTACAGCATATCATTGCTGTTGCTTCTGGAAAGGGAGGAGTTGGCAAATCCACAATGGCGATAAATATTGCCTTAGCTTTACAGGATGCTGGTTTTAAAACAGGTTTGATGGATGCAGATATCTACGGTCCGTCTCTGCCACGTTTGACAGGGCTTGTAAATCAAAAACCATCATTAGTTGATGACAAAAAAATTCAACCTCTTGAAAAATTTGGCCTTAAATTAATGTCTATGGGTTTTTTAGTTGAAGAGGAAAAACCAATCGTATGGCGTGGTCCTATGGTGATGGCAGCTGTAACCCAATTACTAAGGGATGTTTTATGGGGGCCTCTCGATGTTTTGGTAGTTGATATGCCACCTGGAACAGGGGATGCACAATTAACACTAGCTCAACAAGTGCCGTTAACGGGTGCGTTGATTGTTTCTACCCCACAAGATCTTGCTTTAGTTGATGCACGCAAAGCTGTAGAAATGTTTACAAAAGTTAAAGTCCGCATTCTGGGACTTATTGAAAACATGAGCTACTTTATTGCGCCTGACACAGGAAAACGCTATGATATTTTTGGTCATGGCACTGTGCGTACAGAAGCAGAAAACCGAGATATTCCCTTCTTGGCAGAAGTGCCACTCGATGCAACTTTTCGATTTTCTTCAGATGATGGAGTGCCAATTTTTATCTCTGAGCCGGAAGGTAGGCATACCAATCTTTACCGTGCAATTGTTCATCAAATAAAAGACAAATTTTCTTAACTTCATTTTTTTGAGTAAAGTCTCGCTTAAGGTAAAGTAATCCTAAAATAATAAGGGAGTGTTTTAATGGTAACTATGATGCGTGAACGCTTAATCGTGGGATTAGACGTTCCGGATATTAAACAAGCAGAAAAATTGATCACGCAATTGGGTGATTGGGTCAGCTGGTATAAAATCGGTTATCAGTTGTTTTTTTCTGGCGGAATGGAATTAGCCAAGGATCTTATTCAAGCACAAAAAAAAGTGTTTTTCGATATGAAATTGTTAGATATCGATCATACCGTTGCTAGAGCTGTGGAAAATATTGCAAAATTAGGTGTTTCAATGCTGACGATTCATGCATATCCAACAACAATGAAAGCAGCTGTTGCAGCGGTTAAAGGAAGTGATTTATGTTTACTGGGGGTGACAGTCTTAACATCAATGGATGAAGTCGATTTAAAAAATGCTGGTTATAAAGATAATCCCCAAAAATTAGTGCTCAAAAGAGCTGAGCAAGCGCAAAAAGTAGGAATGGGTGGCATTGTTGCTTCAGCACTTGAAGCAGAAGCTTTGCGAAAAGTTATTGGAACTGATATGGCATTAATAACACCAGGGATTCGCCCTCAGGGAAGTGATAAAAATGATCAAAAACGAGTTATGACACCAAGAAAAGCATTGGATTCTGGTGCAAGCCATCTTGTCGTGGCGCGGCCTATCATTCAAGCTATTGATCCTTTAGCTGTAACAAAGAAAATTTTGGCAGAAATGTCTGACGATTGTTCATAAGGTCTTTGCTAAAATTTTGAAGAGAAAGCACTGGATATGCAGAAGAGTGTGAGTGAAAAAATATATTTTATAGGTTCTCATGCCTTTTGTGCACCAATTATAGAACCAGCGCTTTATTTAGTGGCAACACCTATCGGAAATCTTGCAGATATAACTATCCGTGCTTTGCAAGTCCTTGCACAAGTCGATATTTTAGCTTGTGAAGATACGCGGGTAACACGTGTTCTGTTAGAACACTACGGTATTCAGAAAAAAACATTTCTTTATCATGAGCATAACGCACAAAAAGCAGGAGTGAAATTATTAGAAGCTTTGGCAGAAAATAAAACAGTGGCCCTTGTATCAGATGCTGGAACACCACTTATTTCTGATCCAGGATTTAAATTAGTAAAAGAGGTGCGTAAAGCTGGTTACAAAATCGTTCCGATTCCCGGTGCATCAGCTCTTTTAGCTTCTATTGTAACAACAGGGTTTCCTACAGATAGCTTTTTCTTTGCAGGTTTTTTGAGTACTAAGAAAACGCAGCGCCAAAAGCGACTGGAACAATTAAAATCGATACCTACGACCTTAGTGTTCTATGAATCGCCTCACCGTCTTGTAGAAACTTTGCAAGATATGGTTACTATTTTCACAGCTAACCGACCAGCTGCAATATGCCGTGAATTAACAAAAAAATTTGAAACTATAGATGTCTCCAATTTAGGAAACTTAGTTGAGAAATATGGAAAACAAACGCGTATTCGTGGAGAAATTGTTATACTCGTTGGAGAAGCAACAGCATCTTTACAGCAAATGAGTACTCAAGAAATCGATGCGATGTTACTAGAGTTGCTTAGTATATATCCTGCAGCGAAGGCGGCTGCTTTAATTGCAAAAAAAACAGGTTTGAAAAAACAAGAACTTTTCCAACGATCAACTCTTTTAAAGGGAGGGTAGGATTATGCAAAAAAAGCATAAGAAAAAATCCTTTTATAAAGGTATTCGAGCGGAAAAGTGGGCAGCTTGGTGGTTACGTTTGAAAGGATTTCATATTGCTGAAATGCGTTTTAAAACAAAATGTGGGGAAATTGATTTAATTGCACGGCGTGGAAATCTTGTTTTAATTGTTGAAGTGAAAGCACGTTCAACATTAACTGAAGCAATGACTGCAGTTTGTCAGGTAAATGAAAAACGTATTATATCGGCAGCTAATGTTTGGTTAGCACGGCAAAAAGATTACTCTCTTTTATGTGTACGTTTTGACCTAATTGCAATTTTACCGTGGCGTTGGCCACATCATATTCCGGCATTTATTGAGTCTCATAAATAAATTTTCTATACCGTTTATTGTATCAGCTAAAAATATTTTGGATTGATTATTCTCCCTATTTATATGTTGCTCTTGTTATTAATTTTTATACGCGGATAAAATCCATTAACTGAGTGAAGCAATTACGCTAAGTGGCAAGATACATATCTTAACTTTGGAATAATGCTATACAGATGCAAATTTATGGCTTTTATGACTTAAGTCTATTTTGCTTCATCTAGATTTTACAAAGAAACAATGGCCTTATTTATGTTGAGGGTAGTCTACTGAAGTCTTTAATGATATTTATTATCAACTATTCGTGAATCAATGCTAGTCAAAGTATGTTAAGAGCTGATTTGAGATCCACTTTAAATTGTAAACATGAGGAGAGACATGAAAATTGGCTTTTTGGGAACGGGCACAATTAGCGCTGCAATGATTGATGGTTTAATGGCTAGCGCTTTTGAGGTGCATTCAATTGTCGTTTCACCACGCAACACACAAATAGCACAACGTCTCTCCCATGATTATAATAAGGTTATAATTGCTGAAAACAATCAAGCATTGCTAGATAGTAGTGATTGTGTTCTCCTTTGTCTACGCAATCAAGTTGCTGAAGAAATATTGCGCCCTCTTCGTTTCCACCCAGAACAACTTGTTGTTTCTGTACTTGCAATGGCTAGAGCAGCAGATGTTGAAAAATGGATAAACCATAAAGTTTACCGTGCTATTCCTCTACCCTTTGTCTCAGAATGCAAAAATTTAACACCAATCTATCCCGATCATCCATTTTTACGTGCCATGTTTGATAAGTTAGGTGGCACATTAGTACTTGAAAGAGAAGATCAGTTTAACCTTTTCATGACAGCTGGATCACTTATGGGAGTGTACTTTAATTTTATAGAAACAGCACATCAATGGTTGGTGACACAAGGAATAGAAAAAACTCAGTCAGCAGATTTTCTTAGCACGATGTTTGGAAATCTTTCTGATCAAATGCGCAAAAACACAAAAGCTCATTGTTCAATGTCTATTGATTTTGCACTTCTTGAACAAGAATTTTCAACAAAGGGAGGAACAAATGAACTTTTATCAAATTGTTTTTCTAACCAAGGTGGGCGGGCTGCTTTAATAACGGCCCTTGAAACTACTTTGCAAAGAGTTGCATTTTTATCCACACATTGAAAAAAACAACTTGAACAATATTTTTTAGTCTGATAGCACTGCAAAAAGTGATAGGCCAAATTTATCTGGCAGACATGATGTCGTTCTATCATGAGCTATAAAAATAGCATGTCCCTCTTTAATTATTTTTCGTTAAGGGACACGATTATGGGTTCAAGTATACTTACTAATAGATCTGCAATGACTGCATTGCAGACACTTCGTGCAATTGATAATAATTTAGACAAATCAAAAGACCGTATTTCAACAGGTTTGCGTATTAACAATGCTGGTGATAATACAGCCTACTGGTCTATTTCATCAATGATGAAGCATGACAGTAATACAATGAGCACTGTTATTGATGCCATTAATTTAGGTAAAGAACAGGTGAGTATTGCTGCTACAGCTGTTGACCTAACCAAAGAAGCACTTGATGATATTCAAAAATCAATGGTTACTGTTAATGGAAAAGGTGAAGTTGATATTGCTAAGCTTCAAGATTCAATGAAAGCAAATATGACGAACATTTCGAATGCAGTTCAGTCTTCTTCATTTGCTGGCAAAAACATGCTTTCCAATGGTGGTCAAACTGCTAGCATAGCTGCTGGTTATCGTCGTGAAGGTACAGCTGTCTATGTTGATATGATTGAAGTTGGTGGCCGTGAGTTGAACTTTGGTGTTATGAATGAAAATGGCACCATTGATATGTCAAAAGGTATTTTGAAAAACATTTTCAATGCAGACGAAAAAAGTAATATTGCTAAGTCTATTGAGACTTTTGAGAAAGCAGAAAAAGCATACAAAGCATTGGTAAATGACCTTGAAGAGAAGAAAACTGCATTGGCGGATTTGGTTGCCATATATGGTGCTGACCCTAAAGAAGAACCAGGAAAGGGTGCGATACAAAAGGCGAAAGAGGCCGTAACTAATGCTGAAAAAGCGCTGACTGATAAAGATAAAGGGAACGACACGTGGGCTAAAGCGCAAGCTGCTTTTAAAGTGGAAGCTAGTAAAGTTACCGTAGCTGAATTTGTCAAAATAGAAGGAATTGGTGCAATGTCTTCAGATGGACAAAATATCCTTCTAGGCAGCCTTCAAAATAAAGTGCGCGATGCAGTTGATCTAACTCTTATTGCGGGTGCTAAAATTGGTGCTGCAGTTAACTTGATGAATACTCAGCTCGAGTTTGTTAAAAGATTGTTAGACAATGTTGATGCAGGGATCGGTTCAATGATTGATGCTGACATGAATGCAGAATCTGCAAAATTGTCTGCTTTGCAAGTTCAGCAACAGCTTGGTGTTCAAGCTCTTTCTATTGCAAATCAGGGTAGCCAGAATATCTTATTCTTGTTCCGTAATTAATTCCATAACATTCTTACTTAAAAAGGCTGCGCATTCGCGTGGCCTTTTTTATTAACTGTTCAAATAATGAGTATACGCTTAGTTTTTCTGATAAGAGCAGTCTAACTTAGCTGATTTAAAATATGGATTAGGGGGGTAAGGTCAGATGTGCCTTATAAGCATCAGTATATAAATCACAATTTTTAGCTGAATAAAAATTGTATTTTTTAGAATATAGGGGTTTTAGTTTTTTGCGAAAAAGATAATAAGGCGCTAATTACATATTTGGGTAAAAAGGTCCTTCACTTCCTTGCGGACAAGTCCAATTGATATTTTGGTTAGGGTCTTTAATATCACATGTTTTACAATGGATGCAGTTTGAGGCATTAATAATATAAATTTTATGATCATTATGGTCTAGCCATTCATAGACACAAGCGGGGCAATAACGTGTAGAAGGTCCCCCGTAGATTGCATATTCAGAGTTCTTATGTTTTTCCAATGAGGCTATTTTTAAATGGCAAGGTTGATTTTCTGTATGGTGCGTATTGGAAAGTGCTACACTGGAAAGACAATCAAAAGTCACAATACCATCTGGCTTGGAATAAGCTATAGGTTGAAATTTTTCTGCTGGTTCCAAATATGCATAGTCCGGTTTTCCATGAGGGAGTGTTCTAAATAAAGAAAAGCCAAAAATCTTTTGCCACCATATATCAAATACAGCAAGTTTAATTCCGTATTTTGTACCATATTTTGCCCAGAGTGGTTTAGTATTACGTGCTATATAAAGATCTTTTCCGATAGGACCTTTGCGCCAATGATCTTCGATCTCTTTAACTTCATCATGGGAACGACCTTGAGCAAGGGCGTCAGCTATTTTATCAGCTGCTAGTATACCGGATAATATGGCATTATGTGAGCCTTTGATACGAGGTACATTAACAAAGCCAGCAGAACATCCAATGAGTGCACCACCGGGAAAGATGAGTTTTGGTACAGATTGCCAACCACCTTCGCTGATAACGCGTGCACCATAAGCAAGACGTTTTGCACCCTTTAAAAGTTCGTACAGCTTGGGGTGTGTTTTGAAACGTTGAAATTCTTCAAAAGGAGAGAGATAAGGATTTTTATAATCCAAGTGTACAACAAGGCCAACGGAAATCAAATTGTCTTCTTGATGATAGAGAAAACCTCCACCACCAGTGTTATTATCCAATGGCCAGCCGATGAAATGCTGAACTGAACCAGGTTTATGCTTTGAGGAATCAACTTCCCAAAGTTCTTTAAGACCAAGACCAAATTTTTGTGGTTCACGGTTCTTGCTAAGGTCGAATTTTTGTATGAGTTGTTTAGCAATTGAGCCACGCGCTCCTTCTGCAATGAGGGTGTATTTTGCCAGTAAAGCCATGCCAGGAATATAATTTTTTCCAGGTGTCCCCTCTTTTTCAATACCCATATCACCTGTGAGGACACCAATAACAGCTCCTTTATCATTATAAAGAATCTGAGATATGGCAAATCCGGGATAAATTTCAACACCAAGCGCTTCAGCTTTTTTACTTAACCAGCGGCAAACACTCCCCAGTGAAACGATATAACAACCATCATTTGATAAGATTTTTGGGAGAAAAATATTAGGTAATACTTTAGTGCTCGTTGGCTTCAATAGAAAAAATTGATCACTAGTAACAGGCGTTTTGAAAGGATGATTTTGTTCATTTTTCCATTCTGGTAAAAGTGTATTTATACCAATAGGATCAACCACTGCACCTGATAGAATGTGAGCACCGATTTCGGTGCTTTTTTCGAGAATTACAATAGAAAGTTTGGGATTGTTTTGTTTCAAACGAATTGCAGCAGAAAGGCCTGCAGGTCCTGCTCCTACAATTACTACATCAAATTCCATACTTTCACGCTGATGATGTGTAGGTACATTCATAGTAAAGCTTTCTCTAACTCAGGAATGACGTGGTGAAGATCACCTACGAGGGCGTAATCAGCAATATGCATGATGGGGGCTTCTTCGTCTTTATTAATAGCCACAATGGTTTGTGCATCCATTATTCCTGCTAGATGCTGGATGGCACCAGAGATGCCTATAGCAATATAGAGTTGAGGAGCAACGATTTTTCCTGTTTGTCCAATTTGCCAATCATTTGGAGCATAGCCTGCATCAACTGCCGCACGGCTAGCACCCACCGCAGCTCCTAGTTTGTTTGCGAGCGGTAGAAGTAATTCCATAAATTTCTCTTGTGAGCCAAATCCACGCCCACCTGCTATGATAACTCGTGCTGATGTAAGATTAGGGCAGTCACTTTTGTTGGTTTCTTCTTTTACAAAAGAAGAAAGGTTTGGGTTGGGGGCTGGTGTTATTGTTTTAATGGGAGCGGAATTTCCTTGGAGAGTTGGAGTGAAAGAAGCTGTGCGTACTGTTATAATCTTTTGGCGGTCATTTACACGCACAGTTTCAATAGCATTACCTGCGTAAATTGGTCGTTTAAAGGTGTCAGGTGCAACAATGGCAATAATGTCTGAAATTTGCATAAGGTCAAGGAAGGCAGCCACGCGCGGCATTACATTTTTGCCAACACTTGTGGAAGCTGCCATGATTACATCATAGTTATCGGCAAGTTCGACAATCGTTGCTGCTACAGGTTCGGCTAGTTGATGTGCTAGATAATCAGCCTCAGCAATAAGTACTTGCCGGATACCAGCCAATTGCGCACTATTTTCTGCAATTGCTTGAACCTTTGTTCCGCAGACTAAAATATCAACATCACCACCAATTAAATGAGCGGCAGTAAGTGCTTTTGCAGTTTCTTCTGACAAGGAATGATTATTATGTTCGGCCAATAAAAGAATTGCCATAAATTATTGCCTTTTTATGCATTGTTACTTTTGATATATCTATTATTGCATTTTAAATACAACTTGTTTTTTTAAGCGCACTAACAAGTTCTACTACATTTGCTACTTTAATTCCTGGTTGACGGGATTGAGGTTCTTCAATGTTAAGCACTGTTAAACGTGCTCGCGTATCTACGCATAGATCAGAAAGCGCTTTTTGTTCAATAGGTTTCTTTTTAGCTTTTATAATATTAGGAAGAGAAGTATAACGCGGCTCATTTAATCGTAGATCAGTTGTCATAACAACAGGAAGAGGTAAACAAATAGTTTGTGTACCACCATCTACTTCACGAGTAATAATAGCTTGATGGTTTTCTATGTTTAGATGTGAGGCAAATGTTGCTTGCCCCAACCAAGTAGAGCTGCTAACATTTGACCAGTTTGATTGTTTTCATCATCAATTGCTTGTTTGCCTAAAAAAACCATATTTGGTTTTTCTTCAAGAATAATTATTTTAAGAGTTTTTGCAATTGCTAAAGGCTCAAGAACTTCTTCAGTTTTGACAAGGATGGCACGATCAGCTCCCATTGCAAGTCCTGCCCGTAGGGTTTCTTGTGCTGCTTCTGGCCCAATTGAAACAAGAACAACTTCTGAAATTTTACCAGCTTCTTTTTGCCGGATAGCTTCTTCTACAGCGATTTCATCAAAAGGATTCATAGACATTTTTACATGGGATAGATCAACACCTGTGCCATCGGGTTTAACACGTATTTTGATATTATAATCAACAACACGTTTGACAGCGACAATTATTTTCATAATGATCCTCTTTAATTTATATAGTCACTATATTTTATAATAATAACCACAAGAAACCAAATCATTTAAGATTGATGCCAGCAGTTGGTTTTTAAAAAACCATTGCTATAAAGCTATAAGCCTTTGGTCAATGGTAAGAACGGGTCAGTTAGGTATTATGTTAAATATTGAATAAGGTGAAAATTAATAATATTTCCATTAATTTTGTTAGTTAGCTTTGTTTTGATATTATTATTTTCAATCTCTCTGATTGTTTTAAAGCTCTATTTACTAAAATGAGCCATATTCTCTATTATAAATATGATTTCTTGAAAAAGGTAAAAAGGGATGCATCTGTGAATATGAAACGTTATGTTATAAATCCGGTTGCACATAATCAACTTTCTACTTTTGTTGTTGAACAAAAGCAGAAAACGAAAAAGCATGCTGAAATAACTATGTCCGATATTGCTACTAAGTTGCGCTACGTTTACAAACAAATGCAGATAAAAAAAGTGCCCAATCATTTAATTATGCAAAGCTTTGTGGATAATAGTATTAAATCTTATTTAGATACAATTGGTCGGGCAATTTTAGCTGAGCATTCTGCACGAGATCAAGCGCAAAAAAGTTGTTTGAACGTTTGGAACAGATAGAAAAGCTTATTCAAAAGATTCTTCATGAAAAGAAAAGTTCACAAGAAACTATTATAGAGCAGTGTGTTCCTCGTGCGCAATCAATGGATTCTATTGTGCATCATCTTGCTCATATGACATATGAATGTGAAGAGAACTAAATGTTTGGTGTATCAAGAGGGACTCAATTTTTCTGAAAATAGTCAATTGAATCTACCTCAACAAAGTCAGTTTTAGTTCTTTACCAATAAAAGCTATGGAACATTTCTTAATAAAATTCTATAAGGTTTTTCAAAAAGGGAAATCTTTTTTTAATGTTCAATTATTTAGTTGTTTAGTTAAAATCTCTTGATGTGTGCTTTTTTTAAAAAATCTCTAAGATTTTCTTTTCGTAATAGAGCTTTTATAGAAATTTGTTTTTTAAAAGAGAGATTCTCTAAAGTACCTTTATTTTCTACGGAAGATGCGTAAAAAAAGGAAAACAGGCATAACAATTATTGCACCAGCCAAGGTCACATGAAAGAGGTTTACAAAAGTCATAAACCCTGTTTCCCATAGAGATTGAAGGAAGTCTATTATTTCCCAAATAAGATTAATAGGTGTCCACCCTAGGATGTTGATCGCGATTCCAGTGAAGAATGAAAGGATAAGCAGTTTTACAGCAATACGCCCTGGTGTATCACCGAGAAATGAATGAAGAGAATTGTGTGAATTTTTTCTATTTTTCATTTTTACATGACTTCAAATATACTAAACTATATACGTAGTGCAAATGATATACCCATAATGGGGGAGGAAAACGGATTTTATCGTTATTTATTTACTCTTTGTTTTGTAAGTTTTTCTCTCAAATTTACACCTTTAAATGCTCGTGTAACATTTGTACTATTTTTTTGAATTGCGTTCATGTGTAATTGACAATTTTTGTAATATTTTCATAGGGATTTTTCATTGTTTGCTTGATGTTGTTTAATTTTTTAGAATTCATCAGGCGCTATTGGTAATTTTCACCAATAATTTCCACCTCTTGGATGATGGTGAGTATTTCTCAATAAATGTTATTGCGGAAACGTTAATATGTTGTGCATAGAATATATTTCAAGGTATCTATTTTATAGAGATACTATTCATCTTCATAAAGATGTATTTATGTTACAGTTGGGTTAAGTGTTTTTAAGATTAAGCGAGTTTGAAAAATACGATGGATTTATTTAGTTCACGACCAGTGGCAACGAATGTAGCAGAATTTAGTGTTTCCGAAATATCAAGTGCTTTAAAACGCATTGTTGAGGATAAATTTGCTTATGTACGGGTGCGAGGGGAGATATCTGGTTATCGTGGTGTTCATGCTTCAGGCCATGCGTATTTTGCCTTAAAAGATGATAAAGCTCGATTAGAGGCTGTTATTTGGCGAAGCTTAATGGAAAAGCTTAAATTTTCTCCTGAAGAGGGGATGGAAGTGATCGCTGTAGGCAAACTTACTACTTATCCAGGTTCATCAAAATACCAAATAGTCATTGATGCTCTTGAGCCAACAGGAGTTGGTGCTTTAATGACACTTTTAGAAAATCGTAAGAAAAAGCTTGCAGACGAAGGTTTGTTTGATGAAGCAAAAAAGAAGCCACTACCTTATATGCCTCAAATTATAGGAGTTGTGACATCACCAACAGGTGCTGTTATTCACGATATTATTCATCGTATATCAGATCGTTTTCCTTTGCATATTTTGGTTTGGCCTGTAAGAGTTCAGGGAGAAACGAGTGGCCGAGAAATAGCTTCTGCTATTGAGGGGTTTAATGCTCTACCTTTAGGTGGTGTTTTATTTAAACCTGATCTTATTATCGTAGCACGCGGAGGAGGGAGTTTAGAAGATTTATGGGAGTTTAATGATGAAGCAGTTGTTCGTGCTGTTTATGCATCGACTATTCCTATTATTTCTGCAGTTGGGCACGAAACAGACTGGACTTTAATTGATTATGCCGCTGATTGGCGGGCACCAACCCCTACGGGAGCAGCAGAAAAAGCTGTTCCTGTTAAAGTTGATATTGAAGTACAATTGGCGTCACTTGGTGCACGTCTTTGTGCGGGATTAACACGTTATTTTAGTTTTCATCAACAAAAATTGCGTGCTATTTCGCGAGGTTTACTTACTGCCGACCAATTACTCGCTTTACCGCGTCGTGGTTTTGATGAAATTTCAAGTCGGTTGCAACGAGCTCTTTGTATAAGCTACGAGAAAAAACTTTTTTATTTTCGTGCTCTTAGTGTTCGGTTTTCTCCGCGTTTACTAAATAGCGAAAAAGCACGATACAATGTAAAAGGATATACGATACATCTTCGTCGTGCTTTCTTACGCAATGTTGAAAAACAACGTGCTCAGGCAGAGATGGCATTTAGGCTTTTAAAAAGCACTTCTTATCAGAATATTTTAGAGCGGGGATTTGTTTTGGCATTGGGGCAAAATAATAAGCCACTTAAACGATTAGTGCAGTTACCTAAAACAGGTCAGATGAATTTACGTTTTTTTGATGGTGAAATTAGCGTTTCAACACTTAATCGTGCTTCAAAAAACAAACGGATAAAACAGCAAGAAGATGATCAAGGAACACTCTTCTGATACGATAGATTCTGTACTCAATGAAGGACTTTTGATGGGGGTGGATGGAAAAGTTCGTTGTTTTTGGGCAGGAACTGATCCGCTTTATTGCGCTTATCATGATCATGAATGGGGAAAACCCGTTTTTGATGATCTGCGTTTATTTGAAAAAATCTGTCTTGAAGGTTTTCAAGCAGGACTTTCTTGGTTAGCAATTTTAAAAAAAATCTCCCATTTTCGCAGTGCTTTTGATGACTTTGATTTTGAAAAGATCATTCATTATGATGAAGCTAAAATCAAAATGTTAATGCAAAATAAAGGCATTATTCGCCATCATGGGAAAATCCGATCGGTGGTTAATAATGCTTTTAGGGCACAAGAAATTATCGCAGAGCAGGGCAGTTTATCCCACTATTTTTGGTCTTTTCAACCGCCACCGTTTGAGCGTCCTGAGAAGATAGATTTTAAGATGTGGCAGAACAATTCTATAACAGCCGCTTCTATTCGTCTTTCTACAGATTTGAAAAAACGTGGTTGGACATTTGTTGGTCCCACTACGTGTTATGCTTTTATGCAGGCAGTAGGGATAGTTAATGATCATCTCGAAGGGTGTTTTTGTCGTTAAATCTGCAAAGGTTTGTTTTAGCTAACCTTATTTTATTTCTTGGTTATAAACGATCATGAAAGACTAAAATACGTATCTGGGAGAAAGGCGTTAAAGATAACATGCGTTATATAGAGATTAATTATTGATATATTGACGCTTTAAATAACAATTGTATTGTGCGCCTATTAATTGGGGAAAATACTTAATAAACAGGTTTCATCTTCTCTGTTTTAAATCAAAATTCAGCATTTACTACTAGAAAAATATAAAGAAAATTGTTAAATATGGGGGAAATTATTTGGGTATACTTAAAGGTAAATAGTATGTGGGAATATTCTTTATATATTTTACCAATTGCTCAATTTATTCCAAGATAACACAACAGAAGTAAACATGCACTTTTAAAATTAAATGTATTGAAATAATATGATTATTTTTAAAAGTCTGCGCATGTGCTTTTGATAAAGGTTCGTGATATGGGAGAAGTTACTTTGCAGATTTTATATAAGTAATTTCATGTATTGTTAATAACCGTGATAACCAGTTTAAGTTAAAATTATGGCTTATGTCAGTTGTGAGAAAAGTTTTTTTGGTGCAAATATAAATCACCATGTTGAAAAAATCATTATTTGAGAAGAATTTAAAAGAATAGAAAAAAACGCGATATTTATTTTTAAATGTGAATTTATAGAGCAGACTTTATATAGTCCATTTTAAAATAACAATATCGCAACCGTTGTGCTGTTATCAAACAATGAGTTGAAGTAGTAGACTGTATGTTTTCAGATGTAATTCAGAAATAAATTCAGTGAATGAGGAAGGAAATAACCATTTAAAAGAGTATTCGCATTATATGTATTCAGTTTTTGCTGATATAAACTTACTAATTCAACTAAAATAGCTAATTATAAAATAAGAGTTTAAGGGAAAGGTCTATGAATATAAAAAGAAGATATTAAAAGGGAGCTGTTCTTTTATTTCTGCTCTTATGGCTATAAGCGTGCTGTTACAACAAGTGTCAGCAAAAACACCTGCTGATACACTCGTGATGGCTTGGAATCTTGATGCGATTAATGCATTTGATCCTGCTCAAGTTAACGATTCTTACAGCAGTGAAATTATTCATAATATTTGTGATAGTTTGGTTGATACTGACCCAAGTGATGCAACCAAAATGATTCCACATTTGGCAAAGAGTTGGGATGTTACAAGTGATCATAATATGATGATTACTTTTCATTTGCGTGATAATTTAAAGTTTGCTGATGGGCGGCCTGCTAGTGCTGGTGATCTTGTTTGGAGTATGAAGCGTGTTGTTCAGTTGAATATGGCTAATGCCGCAACACTTAATGAATATGGCATTACAACGCAAACAGTTGATTCTGCTATTTACGCGCCGGATGAGAAAACTGTGGTAATGAAATTTGATAAGCCTTATCCAGCGGAGCTTATTCTTAGTAATATTGCTGCTAATCGTGTTGCTATGTTGCTCGATCGTGAAACGATTATGAAACACGAAAAAGATAATGATATGGGAAACCGCTATTTAGCAACTCATGCTGCTTGTGTTGGGCCTTATCAGCTGGTCAGTTGGCGCCCTGGAGAAGCTATTTTACTACGTTCTCATTCCAATTATTGGGGGGAAGCACCTAAACTTAAACAAGTTCTAATTCGTCATGTTTCTGAATCTGGTACGCAACGCTTATTATTGCAAAAAAACGATATTGATGTAGCACGTGACTTAACACCTGAGGCTTTGGAAGATCTTGAAAAAACAACAGATGTCAGGATTGAAAGAATATTACAGCCAGCTATGATGTATTGGGGTTTTAATATGACAAACCCTATTTTTGCTAATGAAAAAGTGCGTTTGGCTATGCGCTATCTTATTGATTATGACAATCTTGGTAAAACAGTTTTGAAAGGTATTGGTATTCCGCGTTCTAGTTTTATACCTATCGGTGTTTTTGGGGCTTTGGACGAAAAAGAAGGACTACCTTTCAAACTTGATCTTCAAAAAGCTAAGCAACTTTTAGTTGATGCAGGTTATCCAAATGGATTTGAAGCGCATATCGTTGTGGGAGGGGCTCCTTATACTTTACCGATTGTTCAGTCTATTCAAGATAATGCAGAAAAGGTGGGTGTGCACCTTAAAATTGAACGTGTGGCGGGTGCGCAATTGTTTTCAAAAGTTTCTGCACGTGCTTTTGATACAGCTTTTTTAGGATGGGTTAATGAGTCTGCAGATCCTTATACGATGGCTTTGCGCATTGTTTATAACCCCGACAATCGTTTTGAGGCTAAAAATACGGCTTATCCTAGTTGGCAGCAAGGATATTTTGATGCAAATATGAATCAGCAAGTTGAAGACGCTCTATTTGAAAAGGATTTAGAAAAACGAGCGCAACGATATGCTGATTTGCAGCGTAAACTTATGCAAAAAGGGCCTTATGCTTTTCTGTTTCAAAAATATAATACTGTAGCTGTTTCATCTGTTATTAAAAATGGGTTTGGAATAGTGCACCACGTGTTTTCTATAGTTCAATTGAAAAATAAGCGTATTTTAGGCAGTAAAAATACGAAGGGTGAATAAGTTAAAGGTTAGTAATGAGTAATAGCTCCTTGCATAAAGTGATTTTTAGTGATTTGTAACATTAAACTATAAGGGGTAGCTTATTCATAAAAGTTCAATTTATATGTATTTAATCAATATTAACGACACGTGATAAGTAATATTGCTTGGTGTACTTGCTCATATATTATGGGTAATTTATAACTTTAAGTATGGGGAGAGAGACTAAGAGCATTTTTGAGTTTAAGTTGGATAAATAGAGTGAGTGTGTACAATGTTTTGTAAGGGAAAAAACAATAAAGAAATCGTAATCACTTTATTTGGAAAGAGTAAAACACCATAAAAAAGGGGGTTGAAAGGGAATTAAAAGGTAATGCTTAAGAGTTTTGGTGCTTTATTAGGATTAATCGTTTTTTTAAGTAGTTTAATGCCAGTAGCGCTAAGTGTGCCGCCTAAAAATACATTAGTAATGGCATGGAACATTGATTCAATCAGCAATTTTGATCCTGCCCAATCTGTTGAAATTGTAACAAGTGAATTATTGAGCAACATTTGTAGTTCTTTGGTGCAGTTTGATAAACATGATTCTATGAAAATTCGTCCTGCTATGGCTCGGTCTTGGGATGTTTTAGATGATGGGAAGAGAATTGTTTTCCATCTTCGTGATGATTTAAAATTTGATGATGGAAGGGTAGCAACTGCGAAAGATCTTGCTTGGTCGATGCAGCGAATCATTAAATTAAATTTGGGCTTTTCTCAATCTTTGGGAGACTTTGGATTTACCAAAGAAAATATTGAGACTAGTATTCAAGCTCTTGATGATACAACTTTACAGTTAGACTTTGATAAGCCTTATCCTGTCCATCTTATATTGACTACAATTGGGCAAACTTATACTGCTGCTTTGCTTGATCGGAAGACACTTGAAACAAATAGTGTTAATGGTGATATGGGGAATAAGTATTTAGCTACTCATTCGGCTTGTGTTGGTCCTTATAAATTGGTCCGTTGGCTCCCCGGGGAGCGGGTTGTTTTACAAGCTACCCAACATTATTGGGGAGAGAAACCCAAAATTCAGCAAATTTTAGTGCTTCATGTGGCTGAATCAACAAGCCAGAGATTGCTTTTGGAAAAGGGTGATGTGGATATAGCACGTGATCTTTCTTCAGAAGATGTTTTGGATCTTGAAAAACAAGGGGGATCTATCAAGATTAATCGTATTTTGCGGCCACAATCTGTTTATCTATCGCTGAATAATAAGAGAGAAGCTTTGGCTCATGAAAAAGTAAGGTTGGCGTTGCGTTATCTTGTTGATTATGACAATCTTGGTAAAACAATTTTAAAAGGTATTGCAATTCCTCGTGCAAGCTATATGCCATTAGGAATGCCAGGCGCTTTAGATGAAAAAGAAGGAATGCCATTTGAGCTAGATCTAGAAAAAGCAAAGCAGTTAATAAGTGAAGCAGGTTATCCAGATGGATTTAAAGCCAATCTTTTAATTGGTAGTCTTTCCTATATGTCATCTGTTGCACAGTCTATCCAAGAAAATGCACGCAAAATTGGGATTGATCTTACAATTGAAAAAATGACACAGACTCAATTATTAAGCCGCGTTCGTGGAGGAAATTATGACATTGCTATAATGGGGTGGCATACAACAATTCCCGATGGACATTTGTCTTCAATACGTCATGTTTTTAATCCTGATCCAACATTTACTCAAAAGCACAACATGTATTTGGCTTGGCGGGCTGGTTATTATGATGTAAAAGTCAATAAAATGGTGATGGATGCTTTATCTGAAAAAGATCAAAATAAACGCTTTGAACAGTATCGCAATTTGCAGCATTATATTCTTTATCATGGTCCTATGGCTTATTTATTTCAGACCTATTATATCATTGGTATGGGGCCTAAGGTAAAAAAATGGTTTTGGAATAGTTTTGAAATTCGCTATAGTGAAGCAGAAAAATAAGTTACAATTCCGTTACGAATAAGAGTCATGTGAATGTGCGAGTGCGATGTATTTTACTGTATGGCTAGAAAAGGTCGTAAAGCATAGGTTTTATAAATGTGTGGGGAATTACCATAATGGTTTTATCGGATTCAAAAGCTGATGTGGCATTAGCACAAAAGCGGAGAAGTCTGCGTATATGGCCTTTTTTCTTTAAGTCATTTAAGCTGTTAATTTCGGTATTAATTACATTATTTGGTTTAGTGACAATCACTTTTTTTATTGGTCGTCTTTTACCTTTAGATCCTGTTATTGCTATCTTGGGTGATAATATTAGTCAGGAAGCTTATGATACAATGTTCTATAAATTAGGTCTCGATCAGCCGTTGATTGTACAGTATTGGGGTTATCTTCAGAATATTTTTCTGTTTGATTTGGGGGACGCTTTGACTTCGGGGCGTCCTGTTTTGGAAGATATTTTACGTGTATTTCCTGCAACGTTAGAACTTGCGACGGTTGCTGTTATTATTGGCACGAGTTTGGGTATTCCGTTAGGGGTCTTTGCAGCGATGTATCGTAATTCATTTGTTGATTATTTCGTTCGTATTTTTACCTTGATAAGTTATTCAACACCAGCTTTTTGGCTTGGATTGATGGCGTTATTAGTATTTTACGCTAAACTTGGTTGGATTGGTGGTCCAGGGCGTATTGATTTTCTTTATGAATATTCTTTCGAACCCAAAACAGGTTTATTTCTTTGGGATACTGCTATGCAGGGGCAATGGGAAGTTTTTGGCAATGTTTTTAGTCACATCATTATGCCTGCCTTAATTCTATCTTTTGGTGCTATGGCTTATATTAGCCGTATGACTCGTGGGTTTATGATTGAACAGCTTAATCAAGAATATATTCTTACAGCACGTGTTAAAGGATTATCATGGGCTCGAACAGTTTGGGGGCATGCTTTTCGTAATTCTGCTGTTCAGGTTATTACTGTGGTTGGCCTTTCTTATGCGTTTTTATTGGAAGGTGCTGTGTTGACAGAAACAGTTTTTGCTTGGCCTGGTTTCGGGCGTTATTTGACCAATGCGCTTTTTGCAGGAGATATGAACGCAGTTGTAGGTTGTACCCTACTTATAGGATGTTTTTCTGTCACTATTAATTTATTTTCTGATTTACTTTATCAGCTTTTTGATCCAAGGACACGTTGAATATGACAATAATTAATCATCATAATCCGCGATCGTCATTTTCTTTGAGTCGTTGGTTAAATGGATCTGTTCCGCAGTCAACAATCCAAGCAAATATACAAAGATTTTATTACTCATTGACCATTTTTTTCGTAATTTTTCAGCTGTATTGGGATTGGCTATTATCCTTGTTATTCTTTTGTGTGCGATTTTTGCATCTTGGATTGCTTCCTATGATATTGCTAGCAATGATCTTGTTCACCGATTACAGCCACCGTCTATGCTGCATTATTTTGGAACTGATGAATTGGGCCGTGATATTTTTAGTCGATTAATTTTTGGTACGCGTATTACCCTTTATATTGTTTTTTTAACGACAATTATTGTAGGTCCGATAGGACTGATTGTAGGCACTATATCTGGTTATATGGGGGGATGGGTTGATACGGTTTTAATGCGTGTTGTAGATATTTTTCTTGCTTTCCCAAGTTTGATTTTAGCACTTGCTTTTTCAGCAGCTTTAGGGCCAGGTATTGAAAATGCAGCAATTGCGATTTCAATGGCAGCATGGCCACCGATAGCACGTTTAGCGCGTGCAGAAACTTTGACTATACGTTCGTCTGATTATGTTGCAGCAATTTTCCTGCAAGGTGCATCAATGTGGCGAATTATTTTATTTCATATAGCACCAATGTGTATTCCTTCAGTGATTGTACGGTTAACATTAAATATGTCTGCGATTATTTTAACAGCTGCTGGTCTTGGTTTTTTGGGATTGGGTGCTCAACCGCCAACTCCTGAATGGGGCGTTATGCTTTCGACTGGTCGTGAATTTATGATGACAAGTTGGTGGTTGGCGGCAGTACCAGGTTGTGCAATATTACTTACAAGTCTTGCCTTCAATCTTTTAGGTGATGGACTTCGTGATATATTGGATCCACGCAATGGATAAAAAATTATTAGAGATAAAAGACTTACATATTTCATTTCCTACAACGCGTGGTATTTTAGAGGTTGTACGTGGCGTTAGTTTTTCTGTAGGAAAAGAGAAAATTGGAATTGTTGGAGAATCTGGATCAGGAAAGTCAACGATTGGGCGTGCAATTTTAAAATTAAACCCAAGATCAGCAATTATCAAAGCTCAAAAAATGTGCTTCAATAACATAAATTTGTTGGCTGCCAGTGAGCATCAGATGCGCTCTATTCGGGGAAAGCGTATTTCAATGATTTTACAAGATCCCAAATATTCACTTAATCCATTGATGCGAATTGGGAAGCAGATTATGGAGGCTTACCGTATTCATTATCGTGTTTCAAAAATGGAGGCGTGGGAAAAAACGGTTTCTATATTGGAATCTGTTCATATTCGCGATCCTGAACGTATTATGAGGTTATTTCCTCATGAAATATCAGGTGGAATGGGACAGCGTGTTATGATTGCTATGATGCTTATTCCTAAACCTGATTTGATTATTGCAGATGAACCAACATCTGCACTTGATGTCACTGTGAGATGTCAGGTTTTAGCAATATTGGATGAGCTTGTAACAAAGTCTGGAGCGGGGCTTGTTTTCATTAGTCATGATTTAAATTTGATTGCTGATTTTTGTGATCGTGTTTTAGTAATGTATGCTGGCCGTATATTGGAAGAATTGTCTGCATGTGATTTATCTCGTGCATGTCATCCTTATACTAAGGCTCTTTTACAAAGTTTACCACGGCTTGATAAGCCGGTTGATATTTTGTCTGTTCCTGAGCGGAACCCTGATTGGCTACATGGTCCAACAATTGTTAATGGCGTTGAAAGAACTTACCATGACCAATTGTAAAAATATTATTGAGGTTTTTGATTTATCTGTAACCTTTGGACGTGGACATAGGGCAATAGAAGTTGTTAAAGAAGTCAATTTTCATATTAAGCGTGGTGAATCTTATGGTTTGATTGGTGAATCAGGATGCGGAAAATCAACCATTTTGAATGCACTAATTGGGCTTATTTCCGATTATAGGGGGCATTTTATTTTTGATGGAAAGGAAGTATTAAAGAAAAAAAATAAAACTTTTTTACGCCGTATTCAAATGGTTTTTCAAGATCCTTATGCTTCGCTTCATCCAAGAAAGATGGTGCATACGGTTCTTTCAGAATCTCTTACGATCCATGGTATGGATAATCAAAAGGAAAGGGTACACAATGTTTTGGATTCTGTCGGCTTAGACGCTTCATTTCTTTATCGTTATCCACATGAGTTATCAGGAGGGCAGCGTCAGCGTATTGCTCTTGCACGTGCTTTGATTATTGAGCCAGAGGTTTTGTTGTTAGATGAGCCAACCTCTGCACTAGATGTATCTGTGCAGGCTGAAATTTTGAATTTATTAAAATCATTACGAGAAGAAAAACAATTAACCTATTTAATGGTATCTCATGATCTTCCTGTTGTTGCACATATATGTGAGCGTATTGGAATTATGCATCAAGGAGTTATTTTAGAAGAGTTAAGTAATAATAATTTACGTCATTTGCGTGCGCAGCATGATTATACAAAAATGTTTCTTAAAGCGAGTATTCAACCAATTTCTTACAAAGAAGAGGAGGTATAATTAGCTTTACAAGAAAGTGGGAGGGATTTTCTTTATTTTGAAGCTCTTGTGCTAAAATAAAAAGTTTTCTTTATCTTTCAATTTTTTTACTTTTATTATAAAAACATTTTATAAAAATGGGTTTAATACCTAAAATTTTAGCAAGATAACTGCTTGTTGATTTATAAGTTTACTATTATTCTTCTTTTAAAAAGTTGTTTATAATTATCCTAATAGAATCTGTCAAAAACCAATAGTGCAGAATTCTTTTTAAAAATGCTATAAAAGAGCGCTAGTAGCGGAGGAGGGATTCGAACCCCCGACACAAGGATTATGATTCCTCTGCTCTAACCTACTGAGCTACTCCGCCAAAACAGAAAGATATTAAGAAATAATTTTATCTTTGGCGGATATAAGAGGTAGAATAGTGAGATGTCAAGCATCGTTTTTAAGCTTTTCTCTTGTCATTCTATTTCATCCCCGATATGGAATGAATGGAAATATAATTTTCATAGAGTTAGGCAAATAAGGTGTAAAAATGACACCACGTGTAGCGGTTTTAGGATGCGGTTATTGGGGTAGAAATCATATACGAACACTCCAAAGTCTTGGAGCTTTAGCAGCAGTTTCTGATATTGATTCTAATCGAGCTATGAGTTTTGCAAACGCGCATAACGTTGAAGCTATAGCGGCTGATGATCTTTTCACTCATGGGGATATTGATGCGATTGTATTAGCACTCCCTCCACAATTTCATACAGACAATGCACTACGTGCTCTAAAAAATGGTAAAGATATTTTGGTTGAAAAACCAATTGCTTTAAATATGGCTGATGCTGAGCACCAAGTTCATGTGGCTAATGAATATGGACGGATTTTTATGGTAGGCCATGTTTTACGTTTTCATCCTGCTTTTGAAAAAACATGTGAATTAGTGGTGAATAAAGAATTGGGAGATGTGCGTTATATTTATTCTCATCGATTGGGTTTTGGAAAATTTCATATGCAAAGTGGTGCCCTATGGGATCTTGCTCCTCATGATCTTTCAATGATTTTAGCTTTGACGGGGTGTGAACCTTCTGAAGTTCGCGGAGAGGGTGCTGCAGTAATTGACCAACTCTCTGATTTTGCACATATTCATATGGCGTTTCCAAATGGTATATGCAGCCATCTTTTTACTTCACGCCTTAGTCCTTATCGTGAAAGGCGTTTAACAGTCGTTGGTACAAAAGCTATGCTTGTATTTGATGATATGGAATCGTGGGACCGTAAATTAGCATTTTGCCGCTTTTCTGTTTGGCAAGAGAATAAAGAGTGGGCTTTTCATTCTGATGAATTAAATTATATTGATATTTGTGAAGGTTTACCGCTTACTTATGAGTTGCAGCATTTTCTTCATTGTATTGAAACACGTCAGGTACCTCGTACAAATGGTGATGATGCTCTTGCTGTTTTACGAACTTTAATTGCTGCTAATATCGATCATCAGAGATGAAAAAATAAATAGTACTTTCATATTTTTGTAATTATCAATGGAGTTAATATGCAATTTATCGACCTTGGGGCGCAGCGCGCACGCATTGAAGAGAAAATTAATGCCGCAATTGCGCATGTTGTAGCCAGTGGTCAGTATGTTTTAGGGCCGCAAGTAACGGAATTTGAAGGACAATTGGCGGATTATCTTGGCGTTAAACATGTGGTTGCATGTGCCAATGGAACTGATGCATTGATGATGCCCCTTATGGCTAAAAATATTGGTCCAGGTGATGCTGTTTTTTGCCCAAGCTTTACATTTTCTGCAACAGCTGAGGTTGTTGCTTTGGTAGGAGCAAAACCTGTTTTTGTGGATGTTTTGCCGGACACGTTCAATATTGACGTTGATAAACTTGGTAAAGCAATCGAAATGATAAAGAAAGAGGGAAAGCTCAAGCCAAAAGCAATTATTTCGGTCGATTTGTTTGGGTTACCTGCTGATTATACAAAAATTTCTGCAATAGCTGCGAGAGAAAATCTTTTTGTTATTGAAGATACTGCTCAAGCGATAGGTGGTAAAATAGGTAATGTTATGTGCGGGGCTTTTGGTGATGTTGCAGCAACAAGCTTTTATCCAGCAAAACCATTAGGATGTTATGGTGATGGAGGCGCTATGATGACCAATGATGGTGATCTGGCAGCGCTTTTACGTTCGATTTTGTTTCATGGTAAAGGTAAAACGCAATATGATAATGTTCGTATTGGTTTAAATTCACGATTGGATACAATTCAGGCTGCAATTTTATTAGAAAAACTTGCAATCATTGAAGACGAGATGGAAAAACGTATGGCAATTGCCCAGCGTTATTCTAGTAGTTTAAAAGATATTGTAACAGTTCCAGAAGTGGGAAGGGATATTCGTTGTGCTTATGCGCAATATACTATTAAAGTGAAAAATCGCGATCAATTGAGGATGTATTTACAAAAAAACGGCATCCCTACAATGGTTTATTATAATACTCCATTGCATTTACAACCAGCTTATAAACATTTTCCCTACGTGAAAGGTTCTCTTTCTGTTTCTGAATCTTTAGCAGATTGTGTTTTAAGTTTACCTATGCATCCTTATTTATCGCAAAATGATCAAGATGTAATTATTCAACACATAAGAAATTTTTATCATTCTTAAAAGAATATTTGCATTCTTAAAAGACTAAATTATTACATTCGTTTTATTTTTTTAAATGCATCGTTTTTTGAAGAGAATTTTTTACGCTATGATTTTTAAAAATAAAATTTAAAATTATACGAAGATGTCTCCATCAACAGGGGCTTTCATAGAGAAAAGTATGTTTGTGTTTTTCCCATCATAAAAAATGTCAATAATGGCTTTTAAAAAATAAGATAATTATCAATTGGATAAGTAGTGCTTTATAGATCAACATAGAAAGCAAAAAGGGACAAAATTTCAAAATTATTCAAAATGAATATTATGGTTTATGATCTAATTGTCACTATGACTATCATAAAGGTTCTTATCCCAATATAGAGATTAGAATTTAAGTTATATTAGTGATTGTCAGTAGCTGATATAAGATTACTGTAAGTGTTTTAACGAGATAATAATTGCGTTTTCTAAAAATGATCGTGAAACAAATAAAATACGACGTACATTGATTATGGTTAGGGTATATAAGGAATCTTTCTACATTTTAATGTGCTATTAGTAATTGCAACAAGAGATATACCAAAGATTTGTAGTAATTTGGATCACTTATAAAGTTTTTTAAAGCTGTAGTTTAAGCAGTGTTTATGTTGGAGGTTTTATCGTTAAAGGGTGTGTAATTTGGTTAACATAAGAGGAAAATTGCGACCACCATTTAACTGCATCAGCAACTTTTTAATGTAAACGTTAAGCTAATATTGTTTTTAAAGACAGTTTATGTAAGAAATATTTATATAGTACGGATTGTTTTTTTACGAATGCAGGATGCAAGATCGTTTTTATTTTTAGAGTTTTTAATCAATGTATTGATGGGTGAATCTTCACTTTCTTTTAAGGCTATTTGGGCAGCTAATGTAGCTGCTAATTCTTTAGTTTCTTTGCGCAATTCATTGAGGAGTTGATTGTTAGAATCATTGTTAAGGTCATTGATTTGAATTTTTAATAAGCGTTGTTGAAAATCTTCTATTTTTTCACGCATAGCGTTAGTTTCCATTATGAAAAATTTATCGCAAAAATATGTTGCTTGTTTTTATTGTGTTAGCTCCTGTTTAAGGAAAAGGGATATAGAGCCTATTATATGGGAAGAGACAATCTGTATTTTACTTGATTGAATTAAATTTTGTCTTTTAAAAATCGCATTTTTGTCATTATGTATCAGTTTTATGACATATTGAGCATAAAAAAATCACAGCTTTCTTATACTGCATTGAGTGATAACAGAACTATTATAGACACAAATTGATGTACGAAAAAAAGTATTTTGCCAAATAAAAAAATGACACTTCCTCCTAACCGAGAAATAAAAATATCAAGAATAAAAAAGAATTAATTAAATTGGCATAGTTTTTTCAATAACAATTGTTTAAAATGGATTCCACGTTGGCATGGGTGTTAATTTTAAATATCCCATATTAATGCCGAGACGTGCACCAAGCCCTGTCCGTACCGGAATTAATAAAGTATTGTCACGTTTAAGAGCATGAAACCCGACTCCTGCAATTAAATAGGCTGAACCTGAAATACCACCATAGCGTCCCCATAAATTATTTATATCATTGAGATCATAAATTAGAATCATTAAACGAGAGCCTTGACCGCCAAAGTCCCACCCTACAGAAGGTCCTTGCCAAAAGACTTTATGCTGACCATAATTTTTGGTAAAAACCTGTCCTTCACCATAAGTTAATCCAGCAAAAAAAGCACCAGAAGCCTCTTCTCCTAAAATATAAGCATTTGGAAGACCGTATCGCGAGAAGATATTTTCAATTGCAGTTGCTAGATTATTTGTAGTTTGCCCAAAAAAATTATGGCCGGAAGCAATAATTTCTTGCATTGAATAGTATTTATTTTTGTTCATTGGTTGAAGTTGAGCATTTGCAGAAGCTCCTGTTACAAATAAAAGAGCTATCAAAAGTGCAATATTTATATTCCAGCGTGGTAAAAAAGAGAGAGTCATGGGATTTTCTTTTTAGTTGTCATATGAAATAATATTAAAGTTTTTATCCAATTTAAATAGAAAATAAGGCATAAAACTGTTTAAATCCTTAAATTTGTCTCACAAAATTTTTTTTAAGTAGTTATTAAATTTTTCATCTATGTACTGAATGTTAAAAATTTTAGCGTAAAATGAACCTTAATTTTTAAGTTTGGGAGTTATCAATAAAATTATGATGTCAGCTGTTTCTTTGAAGTTTGCCGATCTTACTGCGCTGCTTTGTAGTCGTATTTGCCATGATTTAATTTCACCTATTGGTGCCATTCAAAATGCGATGGAACTTTATGATGAAGGGGGAGTTGAGGAAGATGCTTTACAATTGGTGCGTTCGTCTGTCTCAAAAGCTTCTGCATACTTACAGTTTTTCCGATTAGCTTTTGGTGCTGCAGGATCAGTAGACAGTCAAATAGATACTCGTTTTGCTGAACAGGTTGCTCAACAATATATGGAAGAGGAAAAGACAATTTTGAAATGGCAAGCTCCTACTTTGCTTTTACCAAAAAATGAAATTAAGCTTTTATTGAATTTATTATTAGTTGCAAATACAATCACTTCCCGTGGTGGTGAAATAGTCGTAACCATTGCACAAGATATAAATACACGCTCTTTCCAATTCAAAATTTGCGGTCAAGTTTTACGTATTCCTTCTCATTTTATTGAATTGTACAATAAAAAAGCACCGGAAGAAACAATTGATGCTCATGCAATTCAATTTTACTATACAGTATTGCTGGCTGAGATAACGACTATGACAATAAACATACATGAAACTGATAGTCACGTTATTTTAGAAAGCATAAAAAAGCTTTAAGTAAAATTGTTTATATTATACTAAAAACACCCTAAATCCTGTGAGTTAATAGTGATTTTGATCTCTCTTAACCCACAAGTCTTTTATATGAAGAAAATCTTTGTATAAAACCTTTATTAAGAAATAAAAAACCTTACACTTAAATTCCAAAATCATACTTACATATTTTATTTATTTAAGCAGTTTTGCGTATATTTTCTTCAGACGGATCACGTAATACATAGCCACGTCCCCAAACTGTATCAATATAGTTAATTCCCGAGGATACAGCATCCAATTTTTTACGTAATTTGCAAATGAATACATCGATAATTTTAAGCTCTGGTTCATCCATCCCACCGTAAAGATGATTGAGAAACATTTCTTTGGTAAGTGTGGTTCCTTTGCGTAGGGAGAGAAGTTCTAGCATCTGATATTCTTTACCAGTCAAATGAACAGGACGACCCGCAATCTCAACTGTTTTATTGTCAAGATTGACAGTAAGATCACCTGTAACAATAACTGATTGTGCATGACCTTTAGAACGACGCACAACAGCGTGAATACGCGCAATTAGTTCATCTTTATGAAAGGGCTTAGTCATATAATCATCGGCCCCAAAACCAAAACCACGTACCTTATCTTCAATGCTACTCATGCCTGAAAGAATAAGAACTGGGGTTTTTATTTTTGCTAATCGTAGAGTTCGCAAAACATCATACCCCGACATATCAGGTAAATTTAAATCAAGCAAAATGATATCATAATCATAAAGCTTGCCTAAATCGATACCTTCTTCACCTAAATCAGTAATATAAACATTAAAATTTCCCGATTTTAGCATCAATTCGATGCTTTGAGAGGTTGTTTTATCGTCTTCAATTAATAATACGCGCATTTTAAAATTCCTCGCTTTGCTCCTTCCGAATCAAGTGGAGCTCTTTATTTATACGATTGGTAGAACCACCGTTGATAAAAAAACATAAAATCAAACACTTAATTATTAAAAGTGTTTGTATGCAATGGTACGCGTAACAATCACCACTGTTTCTTCCCCACTATCTGAGATAGTGGTTAACAAAATGTTTTCATTTTTGAAAGAGGTTTAATAAAATTATTTTTAAGAAGAATTTTATTTTTCTTAAATTAAGTGGAAAAATTAGTTACTATTTTATTAATTTGTTACTTAAAAAAATCTTCTAATAGATTATAAAATTATTTTTTTGTTCAAGATTATGATGTTTATTTATTGTGTTCTAAGTTTCTTTGATTCTATAGTAGCAATGAAATAAAGAATAAGTAATTGATACTTTTTAAACATATTGTATTTGTTAAGTGTTTTAAAAAAGGCAAAAAAGAGCTATTTTTCGATTTAAAAAGAATAGTTTACTTTTTTTTGAAAGGATGGTGTTAGAAGTCTGTTTTAGAGGGGAAATGTGCGTTTTTATTAGCGCAATCAAGGAGTAATGAGTATGAAATCACAGCAAAGTATGGTAAGATTAAAAATGTTTCAAGTACGTGAGAAGCGTCGTGAAATTGCACAGCTTGAAATAATGATCAAAGAATTTGAACAAATGACGCTAGAGTTAGAGGCACAAATTGCCAGTGAAGAACGTAAATCTGGAAATAATGATATTCATCATTTTGCTTATTCAACTGTTGCTTGTGCGGCACGGAAGCGGCACGATAATTTAACGGATTCAATTCGTAATTTACAGCTTCAGAAAGCAAATGCTGAAATTATTTTACATGAAATTGAAACAGAATTGCGACGTATACAAATTCTTGAAATGCGAGAAAATAAAAAGGCAGTGGGTGAATGATGGCCGTGTTTTTATTCAGTTTCGTACTCATGGCAGAATAACACAAAATGTGGATTTGGTATAAATTTTTAATTTGTGGACTATAATAGAAAACAGCCAGATTTTAAAAAATCTGGCTGTTTTAAAAATATAAAGGCCAAAAATCCATCACTATCAGGGCAATTAATGCCTGTAGTGT
The DNA here is from genome assembly GCF_002022505.1 of Bartonella sp. WD16.2. Classification (NCBI taxonomy): domain Bacteria; kingdom Pseudomonadati; phylum Pseudomonadota; class Alphaproteobacteria; order Hyphomicrobiales; family Bartonellaceae; genus Bartonella; species Bartonella sp. WD16.2. The sequence goes on along the minus strand of NZ_CP019781.1, from coordinate 1,102,503 downwards.
TGGATTCTTGTTGTCCGTAGTCCAGCTAAGCCGTGTTCATCAATAGAACTTTGCCATGAGAGAAATTCTTCTACAGTCAAAGTATAGCGTTGACACGCCTCATCAAGACTTAACAAACCACCTCTAACAGCCGCAACAACTTCAGCCTTACGGCGGATAACCCAACGCCTTGTTGTTGGTGGTGGCAGGTCGGTAATTGTAAGTGGACTGCCATCCGGGCCAATCACATATTTTATTTGTGTTTTTATCAAATCGGTCATTGTATTCTCTACTTTTGTTCAAGGACCTGAGATACTTATAAAGTGTGAGCTTTAAAAAGAACTAAACACGTTGAAAAAAAATTAATAAAATCGATTCAAATGCAAAGAGACGGATAAAAAGTAAATAAAACAGTACATTATGATATTTTCGATAAAATTTTTTTTATTTCAAAAAATGCAAAAAATTTGTTTTCTTTGTTTTTTATCCATTTCCTTTGTGTTTTGAGTCGCTTCTTTAAAAATCTAATACTATTAGTTGTAGGAAGGATAAAAAAACAATATAAAGAGATAATAGATGGTGTGTATATGAATTTACTCACTAACGCGTATTTTAACTAGAGAATGAATATATGTCTTTAAATAGTCTTGATTTGCCAGGACAGCCGGAAAACTCTCGTATTGTTGTTGCAATGTCTGGAGGAGTTGATTCGTCTGTTGTGGCAGGCCTTTTAAAAAAAGAAGGTTATGATGTGGTTGGAATTACCTTGCAACTTTATGATCATGGTGTTGCAACGCATCGTGTGGGGTCGTGTTGTGCAGGACAAGATATTGAAGATGCACGTCGTATAGCGGAAACATTGAAGATACCTCATTATGTTCTTGATTATGAAGAGCGATTTCGTGAAGCTGTAATTGATCCTTTTACGGAAAGCTATACACATGGAGAAACACCTGTTCCATGTGTGGCCTGTAATCAAACTGTTAAATTTTCTGATTTATTAGCAACTGCACGTGAATTAGGTGCAAATGCTTTGGCAACAGGGCATTATATTCGTAGTCGTTCTTGTGGTGCGCATCGAGCATTGTTTCGCCCTCTTGATGCTGACCGTGATCAGAGTTATTTCCTTTTTGCCACAACGCAAGAGCAAATTGATTATTTGCGTTTTCCACTTGGAGATCTTTCAAAAGCACGTGTTCGTGAAATAGCAGCAAAAATGGGTTTTGTTGTTGCCGATAAGCACGATAGTCAAGATATTTGCTTTGTTCCACAAGGGAAGTATTCTGATGTTATCACAAAATTGCGTCCAGAATCCACAAATCCTGGAATTATTATGCATATCAATGGGCAAATTTTGGGCGAACATTCAGGAATTATCAATTATACTGTTGGTCAACGTCGCGGTATTGGGATTGCAACTGGTGAAGCGCTTTATGTAGTTTATCTCGACGCGGAAAATGCGCGCGTTATTGTTGGTCCGCGTGAGATGTTGGAAACACATAAACTCTTTTTGCGTAATGTAAATTGGCTTGGTGATGAGCAATTAGATAATTTTCCTCCTGATGGCATTGATGTGGTAGTCAAAATTCGTTCGACACGTCCTCCACGTCCAGCTCGTTTACTTTATCAAAAGGGTGTCTTTTCTGTTGATTTATTAGAAAGCGAAAGTGGAGTTGCTCCTGGGCAAGCCTGTGTTTTTTATAATGAAAATAGTAATGAAGCACGTGTCCTTGGGGGAGGATTTATTACACATTCAGAACGTTCTGCAGGTGCTGAAGCAATGTTGAAGCAAGTTTTGCATAATTTAGAAACAAAAACTATTACTTTTTCTCAGACTAAAGAAGCTATTGCATGCAAATGAAATGGGTAAGCTAATAAAAGTATATATTTACAACTTAAAGTATTCTCGCTTTTAGTTGAGTTTATCAAAATCAGCAAAATGTGCTAATGCGATACCTGATGCTGTAGCAACATTGAGGCTATTAAAACCATAAGCCATAGGAATGCGTAAGGTCTCTGATTTTTGCAGAATATGAGCTGGCAAACCGTCACTTTCTGTTCCTAAAATAATTGCAGTGCGTTTTGTTGATTTTGCTTCTTTGAGATAACGTGGAGCAGAAGGGGAAAGAGCATAAAGATGAAAATCTGCATCATTTAAAGTTTTAATAATACTATCAATATCAGCGCCTTGTGTATAAGGTATTTTTAGAGTCGCACCAACAGAACCTCTAATTGCTTTTCGGTATAGCGGATCGCACGAAGTTTTATCAACAATGATACCGTGACTGGCAAAAGCGGCTGCATTGCGAAAAATAGCACCCATATTATCATGATTAGAAATACCACATAAAACTGGAACTAAAGCTTTTTCTGGAAGATTTTGTAAGAACTTTTGTAATGATGGTAAAGTTTTACGTTTACCGATACCGAGTATACCACGATGAACATGAAAACCAGCAATATCATCCATGACTTTTTGCGGGACGCAATAAATAGGACAGGTTGGTTTTGTTTCTTTTAAAATGGGCATAATTCCAAGAAGGCGCGCTGCTACAATAAGCAATGACAAAGTAGAAAAATTTTTTGAATGCAGCAATGTCGACAATACCACTTCACCTTCGGCAACAAATTGATGCTGCCGTCCAACGAGATCTTTTTCACGAATATTACGATAAGTTTCCAAACGCGGATCATCAGCTTCGTGGATTGTGGTGATATTCAGAATCATGTGGAGCTTCTAACATTATTTTTTTTAAATCACCAGTATAGTGAATGTTGTCTTTGTGATTGAATAAAAAAAACAAAAATATGGGTTATTTTTTAAATTTAAAGTAGAATATATATTGACATAATACAACCATAGGTATAAAACACAAATACCGAGTGCAGCACAGGAGAGGTTTCATTCGGGTACAGGATTAGGTCCCCGCTATTTCCTAAGACTGTAGTCCCTTTTTTAGGGGAAAAGAATCTGGGTCCCCAATGCCCAGATTCTTTTTTGTGGGAATAACCATTTATAAAAAGCTTTTTTCCATAGTTAAAAATAACTTTTTAAATTACACACTTAGACCACAAAATAAAAATTTTGATAAATATTCTATCCACTTTATGATTTTTCTTTAAGTAGAATTATTTATAACAACCATAAGTTTTGATGCATTTGGGAATAAAATCACAGCAATAATATTAACTGGCTTTTTTGTATTTTATGCAGTAACAGCTATGCTGAATGAAAATGATAGTAAACAATATGTAAGTATAAAGTATATTTAAAAAAGTTATTTTTCTATTATAAAGCAGCAAGGATGTTCAGTCTATTTAATAAGCAATTATAACAGTTGGGTTGATACATCTGGTGTCGTCTTAAGAGCTGTCTCTTCTTTTTATGGGAGAGATTCAAATTGTTACAGTTGATTATAGTATGGTTTGTGGTGTGGCAATTTTGCACGAACAGTAGGCCTACGATAATTGTTTTATTTTAAAGCTATCTGATATTGAGGAATGGTGTAAAGGCATATCAATAATGTTTATTGGGTATGCTGCTCAAAATATTGTACTTCATTTAATAGAGAATGGTGTGTGGTTATGAGTACAAAGATAAAGATACAAAGATTGACACTATGGTCTATTTTAGTGGCTTGTATCGTTTTTGCTTTGAAATATTGGGCTTATCAGATTACCGGTTCGGTTGCACTTTATTCTGATGCTTTGGAATCAATTGTTAATATAATTGCTGCCTTAGCAACATGGTGGGCTGTTAAAATAAGCCTTAAACCAGCTGATCAAAATCATCCTTTTGGGCATCATAAGGCGGAATATTTTTCTGCTATTTTTGAAGGTGTATTGATCATTATTGCAGCAATTGTGATTTTAAGAAAAGCATGGCTAGCTCTTTCGACTGCTGAATTACCGCAGCAGCCTGGAGTATGGATTGGTATTAATCTTGCAGTCTGTATCATAAATTATTTTTGGGGTTTGATTCTTATTCGACAAGGAAAAATTCATCATTCACCAGCTCTTAAGGCTGATGGAGCGCATGTAATGATGGATGTTTTAACCTCCTTTGGCATTTTAGTAGGACTCATTGTTGCTTTCATAAGTGGATGGACTATTTTAGATCCAATTTTGGCAATAATGGTTGCTATTCATATTCTTGTGCAAGGCTGGAAAGTGATTCATAATTCTGTTCAAGGATTGATGGATGTTGGAGTAGAATTAAATGAAACCATGCGGATTAATGATCTTATTTTAGCAAATGCGTGTGGGGCCATTGAAATACATGATTTACGCACGCGTATTGCTGGTAGGGTTACTTTTATAGAGTTTCATTTAGTTGTACCAACTGCGATGCAGGTGGGAGAAGCACATCAAATTTGTAATAAAATTGAGAAAGCACTTAAAGTAGAATTTGAAAATGCACGTATTACTATTCATATAGAACCTGAAAGTGAAGCCAAATTTTTTTCTGGTACAATGACTATTCCTTTTTTGTGAGAAGTTTTCTTTTTATTTGTTTTTTCTACGTACAATGCATAATCGAATTTTGTATAGGTGTAGAAATATCAATCACGGATTATCGCAGACATTTATTCTAACAGGAAGATGCTACGATAGTGAGATGTTATATGAAAGTAATGCATCGGCAAAATATGAGGCATTATAATTGATAATGGCATCATAATTGTTATATCCAGCAACTCTGAGTTTTGTAGTTAATTATAATATTGTTTTAAAAGTGTAAACTACAGGATGTTTTAGGATTAGTAATTTTAAAAATACTAAAGATCAGTTTTTTCAGTACACATTATTTCATTATTTTGATTAATAATACTATGACGTTGTAACTGGCAGTGCCATTGCTGATGAAAGCGCTCAATAGCAAACAAGTTGAAATTGGCAGGTGGCTTCTTGCTTCCAAAGATTTGTGATGCAGAAGAAACACCTACAATAGGAATTTTTTTCATTTTTCCTTCAATAAAGTTTAATGTAGGTAGGTGGGTGTGGCCATGGAGAATAAGTTCACAACCGTGATTTTTTATAACGTCTAGAAATTTTTCTATACCCCATAATTTTTTATACCAAGAGGTCGCATTATGAAAAGGAGGATGGTGTATCATGACGATACGAAAGAGATTGTGTTCTGCAGCTTCATTTAGAAGTTGGGATAAAGTTTGTGCTTGCATTTTATCAAAATAGCCGGCAGCTTGGAAAAATGGTGTAGCGATGGCTGAAGAAGCACTGATAATAGCTACATTATCACGAACGCGCATATAAGGAAAAGCATCACTTTGAGGAAGATCACCTGTGATCCAAGGTTGAAAGGCGATACAAGCTTTTTGAAATGCTCCGCGAACATAGGCATCATGATTACCAAGCGTTAAAGAAATATTTTTAGGATGATCTTGTGCACGTAACCAACGACACGCTTGTTCAAATTCTTTATCTAGAGAAAGATTGACGAGATCACCGGAAATTACAAGATGATCAGGTTTTGCCTTTTTTAGGGTATGCATTAAAGTGTCTAAAACACTTGTTGTCATTTGGTTTTTGCGTTTTTTTTGCCAATTAAAATAACCAGTAAGACGCTTCCCAAAAAGCTCAGATAAAGAAGGCTGTGGGAGAGGTGAAAGGTGTACATCCGATATATGGGCAAGATAAAACATAAATGTTAGCATAGTGCTGAAAACAATTTAGGCAATAGAAAAATAAACCGATTTATTGTTAGAAGCGATAGAGGGGTATAAAATAAAAACAGTTTGCTAGAAAGTTTTAAGAAAACTTTGTGAGCATTTACGGTGTTAGAAAAGAGTGCTAAAGCAAGGTTTTTCAAATGGGGTGGATAATGTGTGAAAAAATTAGTGATAATAAATCAAAACTTTCGAAGTTAAAATAATTAGCTTTTTGTTTGCATATTAATTTTAGGAACGATCTATGATAAACTCATCGTCTACTTCTCAATCTTGCGCTCCTTTTTCTGCAATTGATAATACAATAAGCTATTGGCCTGAAACAATTGATCATGAGGCTCAAATTAAGCAAATCAATCAAGTAGTTTTTGGTCCTGGTCGTTTTGTGCGTGCAAGTTATTTACTGCGAGAAGATGGTAAGCATGATCGTCAACTTTCTTTTGTTGCTTGTTTGGGAGACTATGTTATTGGTTCTGTGAGGATGACACCTATATACATTGGTATACAAACTGCTTATTTATTAGGTCCTCTTGTTGTTCATCCTGACCATAAGAATATTGGTGTAGGAAGCAAATTAGTACGTATGACATTAAAAGCAGCAGAAAATTGTAATGTTCCTTTGGTTATTTTGATTGGGGATAAGGATTATTATGGCCGTTTCAATTTTAAAAATGTACAACATAAACAAATACAAATGCCTGCGCCAGTAAACCCACGACGATTATTAGTCTTAGAATTACAAGAAGATGCGTTAAAAATGGCACATGGTAAAGTACGTTATCGTTCATGTAGCTAATATACATTCTTTCCGTAAAAAATGGATTTAAGCCATCTTAAAGTGATTAAAAATCGCTTAGAATTTTTTAGTGGTTTTCACGATACCACGTGCTACTGAGTAGTAAAAAGCAGGTGATCAGAGCTAAAAATCCAGAAAAGATTGGAAAATATGAAACACTAATCAAACGGGTTTCTGTTGCTTCTTTCAGAACAATTGATTGAGTACGAGGAGATATTGATTTTGTTTTCGTTTGAATCAATTTAATGGGAGGAAGGTGAATGCCCTCTTTTTTCCCATGATGCAAACGCACTACATGACCACCAGTGTGTTGGCTGATAGGGGCTAGTTTTTCTTCTGTTGAAATTAAATCAGAAAATTCAAGGCTATCGAGTGAGCCTATAGGAGAAAACACTGTTTGATCACCATTGTGGATGGTAAAGATTCCTGTTTCATTGGTATTTACAGTTCCTGTAAAAACACCTTCTTGTTCTTTTGTGAGAATGATCTTTTGTTTTTTTCCAGAGGGGAAAATCACTTCGGCTGGCTCTGGCTGCTCTTTAAGTGTCTGTCGACGAATTGTTAAATGATGATGATCATTTACACTACTTAATCGTTCTTCTTCAAGTTCTGGTTCTTTCATGAGCCAATGAGCAATGCGACGATAAAGAGCAGCGTAAGGACCTCCTCCTTCGAAACCTCGCGCCCACAACCAGCTTTCATCAGAAAGCAACATGCCTACTCGACCTTTACCCATATGAGAGAGAAGCAAAAGTGGTTGTTCATCAGCTCCTTTCATAATAGGAACACTTTTGTTTGTGCTTTGAATTGCAATTTGTCGTAACCACCGCCCCCATTGAGAAGCTGGGTGGGCAGGGGTAGCAAGATCTCGCGTAACAGGATGGCGCTCGCCTTCTGTGGTTAATGTAGGGCGGAAAGGCTTTTGAATAATGGTACCATTTGGTAATGCTGGTAGGACACTTATTAAAGGTGTTTTAGCAAGTGATTGTTCATTAGCAAATTCAGGTCCTGTTACTATAAGTAATGCACCACCTTTTTGTACATATTGGGTGATATAATCATAGTAAATCAATGGTAACACATTGGAATGCTGAAAGCCGTCAAGAATGATGAGATCAAAATTATTGATTTCTTCAACAAATAATTGGGTTGTAGGAAAAACAACAAGTGATAATTGGTTCAAAGGTGTATTGTCTGCTTTTTCAGGTGGACGCAAAATAGTAAAATGAACAAGATCAATATTAGAATCACTTTTTAAAAGATCACGCCATGTACGTTCACCATTGTAAGGTGCACCCGAGATAAGAAGAACACGCAAATTTTCTCTAATTCCTTCAATGACAGCAATGGCGCGATTGTTTTCGAAGCTTAATTCACCTTCATAAGCGTCAGTTGTAGCTTGAACGATATTTTTTTCAGCATGAGGAAGAGTGATTTCAGTTTGAAAAATAGTACCAGGAGTTACAGAATAACGGCCAACCTCTTGGTCATTAACACTTATAAAAATATTTGCTTGTGCTGGTATAGATTCTTGAGGTTGGCCTTTATCTTCTACCAAGATGGAAAGTACTTGTGGTTTATTGATAAGAGCAAAACGGGGAGGAGAAATAAACTTAATTTGACGATCAAATTCATTGGCTTTCCCTGTTATAAGAGCATTAATTGGCGCACTATCATGAAGTTCTGACAATTTTGGAATATCATGCACTTGTCCATCTGTGATCAAAATTGTTCCTGCATAGCGAGATGGGGGTATATCAGCTATAGCTTGTGTCAGAGCATTAAATAAATTTGTTGATGGTGCATAATGGTTTTCAGAAAGTTTTCCAGCTTCAATAAAACGCAGTTCAAATTGTGAATAGCGGGATAGCTCATTTGTTAATTGTATGCGTGCTTTATGACTATCATCTGCACGTGTACCAAATGTTTGACTTTCGCTTTGGTCAATCACAATACCCACAGTGCTTTTAACAGGTTCACGCTGTTCTTTTATTATCATTGGATTAAGCAAAGCAAGAATGATTGAGCTTAATGCTATAAAACGCAACAAGGCTCCGGAGCGCTGCGTAATGAGGCCGATAATGATAAAAAAGGCGGGAAGTCCCCCTAAAAAAAGAAGCCAGGGAATGGGTAAAAGAGACTGAAAAGTGATTGATGGTATCATTGACTTTTTTTTCTGTTAAAGCTCTCTAACAATGCAGGAACATGAATCTGATCGGCTTTATAATTACCTGTGAGCATGTAGATGACAATATTCAGTCCTGCGCGAAATGCCCATAGGCGTTGCATAGGATCATTGGGGACAAGTGGGTATTTCCATGTACCGTTCTCGTCTAGTGCCCAAGCACCAGCGAAGTTATTGGCAGTGATAAGAAGAGAACTAACATTATCGCCAGTAGCAATAGAGTTTTTATTTTTTTTATTTATTGATGATGATTCAACCCATAAAGGTGAACCACGATAGCGTCCAGGAAAATCAGGCATAATATAAAAAGAACGAGTAACAACGTGATCAGTTGATGCCGGTTCAATGGTTGGGATATTTAATCCGCTTAAAATAGCACGCAATCTTTGTGTGGCTGGGGTAGCAGTTTCTTCAAGACTGAGATTGGTACTTATTTGATCACGGGTGTCAAATAAAACTGTACCACCATGTTTCATAAAAGCATTTATTTTTTCAAGACTTTTTTGCGTTGGCATGGGGCCGTTAGCGTCAATAGGCCAATAAATAAGAGGATAAAAAGAAAGTTCATCTTTATCAAGATCAAGCGCTACAACAGAGCCAGGTGAAAGCATTGTACGCTCTGAGATAAATTGACTGAGTGCTTCTAATCCACTTTTACTTGTTGTATCAATTTCATGATTATGAGTCACAACATAAGCAAGGTGGGTGGCACCAGCTGCTTGCACCATGATTTCATCATGCTTTTCCACAGTTTGTGCATAAGTGATTGGTGAATAAGACAATAAGACGATAAAGCTTGCTATCAGAGGAAGTAGGAGGGACATATTACTTCGTCGATTAAAAAGAAAAGCTCCTCCCATCCATAACACTAAAAAACTATCTAGCGCTAAAAATAGGCTAGCTAGCCCTAAAAGTGGTCCAGCAAAGTGTTTTTCTTGTGTATCATAGGATAATAGGTCATTGCCTAAGGAGGCAGGTAATGACAATTGTTTCGTTAAACTTGATGAATGATTTAATAAATTCAATGCATAAAGATTATTTTTAGAACCGTAAAATCCAGGTGGTGTATCATAGGATGGAAGGGGTGGCTTTTGTACATCAATGACAAGTGGAGAGATATGAGCGGAGGGTATCTGTAATTGGCCGTCAGCATTTAATATTCGCCAAGGGCTTTGTGCCGTTGTTGTCTGTGTTTGTATAGGGGATTCCTGGTCATGTACACGAAGCGTGGTAAGCTTTTGCAACATTTGAGCAAAAAATCCAGAAAGCGGAAGATTTGACCATATAGGATCAGGCGCAATGTGGACAAAAATGAGTATGCCTTTTCCATAGTTAGCAGCTGTAAGAAGAGGGGTACCATCAGCAAGACTGAGCCATGTTTTTTCAAAAAGATCTGAGCTTGGTTCTGCTAAAATTTGACGTGAAACAGTGACTTCTTCTGGAAAAGGAAGATCAAAGAAAAAGCTATTTTTTGCAAAAGGTGCTAATTTTTGGGGTTTAGCCCATGACATAGTACTTCCAAGATAACGTTCACCAGAACGTAATGGTACAGGTAATAAACTGTCATATTGTTCTGTAGAACTCAGATTCTCTCCAGCAAAACGGATAAGTACTCCCCCTTTATTCACAAAATTAGATAGTTTTTTTTCTGCTTCTTTTGACATATTAGCAATGTCACCCATAATGAAAACAGACGGATTTTGTTTGAGTAAGTGATCAATATCAATTGAAAGTTCTCCTCCGCCAGCTGTTATAATTTGTGCATGTTCCTGCAATGCTTTGATGACATAGTAAAGTGGAGACAATAAAGGCTGCACCATTTCATTAACGCTTGGTGATAGAAGAGCAACGCGACTTATTTGGTTACGGCTATCAATTAAAAAAGTTGCGGCAGCTTGAGCATGGTTATCAATTTTTATCCATGCAATGTCATTGCGTAGTTCAAGAGGTAAGTTAAGAGGAACAAGAGCTGTTGTTTCTCCTTCATGAAAGTGTGCTGTAAAACGCCCAAGAAGCTGACTTTTGAAATCATAAAGGCTTAATGTCGTCATGGACTTATTATGGGTGGTTGCGCGAATGATACGTGCTGCCATATTTCCATCGTTATTGACTATGCCTGTTATGCCAATCAAACGAGAAATATCATCTGAATACCATAAGAGTGTTTTAGGCTTTAATTGTTCAATGAAAGTAAGAACTTGTTTATCTTCATTTGTTTGTAAGCCATCACTTAAGTAAGCAATATCAAGAGGTTTTTCGCCAGTTTTTTCAATGAGTTTTTTAAATGCTTGTACTCGATTGACGGGCCATGGTTGAGGTTGCAAATGCGTTAAATGTTGTCTTACAACTTCTGCAGAAAAAGGACCAATTTCTTGGGTGTTATTCTCAGCTGTTGCAAGTAAATAAATGTTTTTTTTATGTTTTTCTGCTTGTACAAGTAAGGATTTTGCAACAGTAATACGTTTTTTCCATTCTTCAGCAGACGCCCATCCATTATCAATAATAAGTGCCAATGGTTGAGGTCCGGAAAAGATAATGGAATTTTGGTTCCATATAGGGCGTGCTAAGGCGATAGTGATTAATGCTATCATAGCGAGCCGTAGCAATAACAACCACCAAGGTGTATGGTTAGCTGTTTCTTGCTGATTAGTTCGTTTAAGCAAGAGGCGTAAAGGAGGAAAAGGCTCTTTATGAGGCGTGGAAGGTGTTGTTCGCAACAACCACCAAATGATTGGTAAGGCTAAAAGCCCAAGCAAAACTAAGGGAGCTTCAAAACTCAAAGTTCCCTCCCTGTATGAGGTGTAGAGGTATTCATTCTATTTGTAAGTTGCAAGATAGTTTCTTTTAAAGGTCGATCAGTTGTGCTCACATGATAACTCCATCCTTGGCGTGAGCAGAAATTTATTAATTTTTCCCGTCTTTCTTGGTAGAGTTTGCAATAATGTTTACGAAGGTTTTCTGCTTTTCCTAAAAGAAGCTTTTGTTTGGTTTCAGGATCAAAAAATTCTGTACGTCCTTTGTAAGGAAAACGCTCTTCTGCAGGATCAGCAACTTCAATTAAATGTGCATTGACCTGTTTTGCCACCAAAATTTTTAAATGTTGAATGATTTGTTCGGGCTGATCAAGAAAATCGCTAATTATTATGACTTGTGAAAAGCGAGTAATAGACGAGAAATCTGGAAATGGATTTTCAGCTTGGTAATTTGTTAAAGCTATTGCCATGCGTTCTGCTATATTAGATGCCATGATGGGAGCCATTAAATTAGGAATAGCGATATATTGACCATCTCGTGCAAGAAGTGTTGCCAATGCAAGGGAAAGAATAATCGCATGATTGCCTTTAGAGATTTTAGAAAAGCGTGAGCAATAGTGCATGGAAGCACTTTGATCCGGCCAGATCCAAACTGTTTGGGCTGTTTCCCATTCACGTTCACGTAAGTAAGTGTGTTCATCACGTGCAGAACGACGCCAATCAATATGTGTTGTGGATTCTCCTTCAACATATAGACGGAACTGCCAAAAATTATCTCCATTGCCACGTTTACGTTGGTTATAGCAACCAGCCATTAGTGTATTAGCAATAAGGCGTGCTTGTAAAAGAAGGTGGGGCATATTTCCTACATCTTTATGCAGTTTTGCAATAAACGACTGTGGATTTTTTTTAGAGACTTTTTTGCCAATAGCCATTAAAGAGCATCTTTCACAAGCTTAGCGATAATATCTTTGATGGTTATATTATCAGCACGTGCAGAAAAATTAAGTGCCATGCGGTGTTGTAATACGGGATAAGCTAATGCTTTAATATCGTCAAGTGAGGGGGATAGACGCCCGTGATAAAGAGCACGGGCGCGAGCACAAAGAGAAAGAGCTTGTGATGCTCGAGGGCCAGGTCCCCAAGCAATATAAGTATTTGCAAAGGAATTATCTTCATTTGGACGAGCCGAACGCACTAGTTTCAAAATGGTTTCAACAACATTTTCAGAAATAGGTATTTTACGGACGATTGTTTGAATTTTTTGTAGTTTTTTGGTCGATAGAACTGGTTTTACAGTTTGGCTTTTTTGACCTGTTGTTTCTAAAATAATACGCCGTTCCGTAGTAAGATCAGGATAATCAATATCAATTTGCATCAAAAAGCGATCAAGTTGTGCTTCAGGAAGTGGGTAGGTTCCTTCTTGTTCGAGAGGATTTTGTGTTGCAAATACATGAAAAGGTTTTGGCAGATCATAACGAGTGCCAGAAATAGTCACATGATATTCTTGCATGGCTTGTAAAAGAGCTGATTGAGTACGAGGAGAAGCACGGTTAATTTCATCTGCCATAAGAAGTTGGGCGAAAACAGGGCCTTGAATGTAACGAAAGAAGCGTTTACCGTTTTTATCTAAGTCCATAATTTCAGAACCTATAATATCTGATGGCATTAAATCTGGTGTAAATTGAATGCGCTTTCCATCAAGTCCTAAAACAAGGCTTAATGTTTCAACAAGACGCGTTTTAGCAAGCCCTGGAACGCCAACAAGAAGGGCATGCCCCCCGGCCAAAATGGCTGTTAAGGTATATTCAATCACGTGACTTTGTCCAAAAATAACTTTGTCGATTGCTTTTTGTAGAGTAGCTAATTCTTTATACGCTGCATCAATATCATCAACGATCGATTTGGTATCTTTATTTACACTAGCCTTTTTGGTGGCATTAGATAACGTATCATCTTGATTCATATTGTTTCCTTAAAACAGTTGTCGCAAAGTAATAATTTCTTTTATACGATAATAAATATTTATAGTTTGTAGCAGAAAATAAAGAAAAAAGAAGCATGATAAGCTGTTTTTTTAATTTGTGTGCAGATAGAGAAGTGCATTAATGAAGGAGGGATTATAACTTATGAGGAATATATTACAAATTATTGTGTGATAGACTATTCAAGTGGAGGGAAGCATTAAGAATTTGTTCAAAAGGTTAAGTGGATGAGCATGCCACAAAGTTTCAGACAGGTTGATTGGTTGCAAAACAGCCATATTCAAACACTTCTTCGTATTTTATCGTTGGATGGTGAAGAGGCACGTATTGTTGGTGGTGCAGTACGTAATCAGCTTTTGAATCAGCCCATTAGCGATATTGATATTGCTACGACCTGTTTGCCGCAGCAGGTTATAAAGCGCGTGGAAAAGGAAGGATTTAAAGCTATTCCTACAGGCGTTGATTTTGGTACAGTAACAGTTGTCATCGAGTCACGTTGTTATGAGGTTACAACTCTTCGCTCTGACATTGAAACAGATGGTCGTTATGCAAAAGTCGTTTTTTGTCGTGATTGGAAAAAGGATGCTCAGCGACGGGATTTTACTATAAATGCGCTTTATTGTGATGCATCTGGTCAGCTTTATGATGAAGTGGGAGGTTTGAACGATATTGAAAGCAAAACGATACGTTTTATAGGTGTTGCGAAGGATCGTATTTGTGAAGATTATTTACGTATTTTACGTTTTTTTCGTTTTTTTGCTTGGTATGGGAGAGGGCGACCTGATGCGCAAGGGTTGAAAGCGTGCATTTCTTTAAAACAAGGTTTGCACAAACTTTCACCTGAGCGTATTTGGGGAGAAATGAAAAAGCTTCTTACTGCTTCTGATCCAACACGTGCTCTTTTGTGGATGCGTCAAAGTGGTATTTTAACACTCATTTTACCTGAAACAGAAAAATGGGGTATTGATACAATTCACCCACTTGTGAAAATAGAACACATTCTTGCTTGGAAAGCTGATTCATTGCTGCGCTTAGAAAGTTTACTACCTCCTGATCCCGTACGTCTTTATGATATGGCTCATCGTTTACGTTTGTCTAATGAAGAAAAAAAGCGATTACAAGAATGGGCAAAGTTAGGGATGATCAATCCAAATTGTTCAGATATTTGTGTAAAAAAATTGATTTATTTTCATGGACGACAGCCTGTATTAGATCAATTATCCTTGTCCTTGGCATCTGTCTGTACTGGTATTTTAGATGAAGACGAAATTTTGGAAAAAGCAAAATATTATCTTCAACTTTATCATCTGGCTCAACAATGGCAGATTCCAACTTTTCCTATAAGTGGCAGAGATTTGGTGAAAAAAGGTTTAGCTCAAGGAGTACTTTTAGGTCAAAAGCTTAAAGAGCTAGAAAAAATCTGGGTTAAAAGCGAATTTTTAATGGATCGTGATGAGTTATTAGAAAAAATTAAACAGTAATACTAAGTTTTTTATGAGTAACTCTCTACTTCTTTATTTATACAATATTTTCTATCTTATTATAACCAATTTGACGAAGGGCCTCACCGGTTGTTATGGCTACGCTCATTGCGAGATTTAAAGAGCGTGCGTGTGGTTGCATAGGGATTGTTAATATATGATCAACTGCTTCACGAACATAATTAGGGGCACCTGCTGATTCACGGCCAAAAAGTAAAACATCATTTTTTTGATAGCGTATATCTGTATAATATGTTTTTGCTTTTGTACTCAAAAGTAAAAGACGGCGATTAAAATGTCTCATGGTTTCAATAAAGTGTTGCCAATCAATGTGACGTTCCAACAAGGCATGTTCAAGATAATCCATACCTGCTCGTTTAAGGTTACGATCTGATAAGTTAAAGCCCGCTGGTTCAATAATATGCACGTGTACGCCAAGACAAGCGCTAAGGCGTAAGATTGTTCCAGTATTACCAGCAATATCCGGTTGAAAAAGAGCGATGTGAAGTGGCATACGCTATTCCATATGATTTTACATATTTATCTATAGAAGATCTATACAACTCTCCCTAGAGAATAAAGGTGTTGTTTTTTTATTTAATAACTGTTTATTCTAAACTTTAGAGAGAATTATTTACACGGGCTTTTATCTATATACAATAAGTAGAGAGAGTTTATATTCCTTAATATATTCAATAAAATTTATGTTCCAAAGAGTGTAAAAGTATTATGTATATCAAACTGATTGAAAATACATTTCTTTAATAAGTACTTGGGTATTTCTTTTGAAAGTGGAATTTTAGAAACAACGAAACATTATCATACATGATGTCTCTATTTTAAAATTTGAACTGATAATTCATAACGTAGATTTTTTAAGATAACCAGTTCTCATATTATTTTACTTTTCAATGTTTTAGGTGCTGTTTATCTTATAAAAACTAAGTTTAACATAATTGAGATAAGAAATTCAAAAAGAAATCGCATAATTGAAGGAACACACAAAAATAGAACAAGCCAATCTTAAAAGCCCATAGGGAACAAATCAAATTACTGTGCATTGAGAGCATGTAAAGTAAAAATGGAGAATGTAAAATGAAAAAAATTGCTATCACTGCTCTCGCATCAATTTTAATGGTTTCTAGTGCCTATGCCCAATTTTTATTGCCTTCTGAACATGAAAAGATTTCGGCAACAGGTATTGTACGAGTTAAGGCAGATATGATTGCACGTTATGTTACGCCTTTAACAACTGATTTTGTTGCTTCAAACCTTATTGGTGTGGATGTATACGATATAACAGATGAAGAAATTGGTGAGGTAAAAGATATTATTTTGCGTCAGAATAATATCGATGGGATTGTTATTAGCATTGGTGGTTTTTTAGGTATGGGTGAGCATTATGTTGTTGTTTCTCCAGAAAAAATCCAGATGAAAAGTGATGATGGTAAGTGGAAGCTTATGGTCAATGTAACAAAGAATGCTTTAAAAGAAGCTCCAAAATTTAAATATGAAGACTATTTGATACGCTAGTTTTTATATTTCTGTCTTTGATAAATAAAACAGTCGCTCTCATGGTGCGGCTGTTTTTATTGAATAGTGCTCTTTGAGAATATGAAAACAATTTTATGCAAAAAATATTTTAAGTTGTTAAAGAAATAATAATATTAAGTATTATGTTTAAACAACATAATGTCCCCATCTTGTACGATATACTCTTTACCTTCATCACGGGCTTTTCCTGCTTCTTTCGCTGCGTTCTCTCCACCCAAGGTAACATAATCTTCGTAGCTAATAGTTTGTGCGCGAATAAAACCGCGTTCAAAGTCTGAGTGAATGACACCAGCTGCTTGAGGTGCTTTAGTACCACGGGCGATTGTCCAGGCTCGTGTTTCCTTGGGTCCACAAGTGAAATAAGTGATTAAATCAAGTAGATGATAACCAGCGTGGATAAGTCGATTCAAGCTAGGCTCAGATAATCCTAAGACATGAAGATATTCTATAGCTTCTTCATCAGCAAGTTGAGCGATCTCAGCTTCAATGGAAACAGAAATAGTAATACTTTGCGCGTTTTGCTCTGCAGCTATTTTCTCCACCGCTTTAGTAAAATCATTGCCATGAACAGTTTCATTTTCGTCGACATTGCAAACATAAAGCACAGGCTTTGAGGTTAAAAGATTCAAACCATGAAGAATACGTTGTTCATCAGAGGAAATATTTTTAAGCAATAATCGTACAGGATCTCCTTTCTGTAATAATTCTAATGCTGCTTCCATTATAGGAAGGATTGCCAAAGCTTCTTTGTCTTTTCCGATTGCACGTTTACGGACTTGTATGATTCGCCGTTCAAGACTTTCAAGGTCTGAAAGCATGAGTTCTGTATCAACAGTTGTAGCATCAAAAACAGGATCAATCCTTCCTTCTACATGGGTAATGTCTTCATTTTTAAAGCACCGTAGTACATGGATAATGGCATCGACTTCACGAATATTGGCTAAAAATTTATTGCCTAAACCTTCACCTTTTGAAGCTCCACGGACAAGTCCTGCAATATCAACAAAATTGATACGTGTAGGAATGATTTCTTTTGAACCAGCAATAGAAGCGATTTTTTCCATTCGTGAATCTGGCACAGCAACTTCACCGGTATTAGGCTCGATTGTGCAAAAAGGATAATTAGCTGCTTGTGCTGTAGCTGTTTTTGTTAACGCGTTAAAAAGAGTTGATTTACCGACATTAGGCAGCCCGACGATACCACATTTAAAACCCATAGGCTCTCTCTCTTATTAGATTATGATTTATTTATAATGGCTTAAGATATACTTTATTGGCGCTTTTATGACATGTTTAAAGAAGAGTTCTAGTCTTCAGCTTTTGTAGTGGTAAAAAAGATAAACTGAAACAATTATGACGATTTTAGCGAGTTGTTATCATTTTTTAATCGACAAATTCTAAACATTCCCTATTTTAATAGTCATAAAATTATAAATCAACGTTAACAGTGTGCTAAGTTTTTTATAGTATAGAAAACTGTAGGATTAAATAATTTATATTAAATCAAATAATTGCGGAAATATAAAATTGTTATCTCGTCGTGCTTTTTTAATGGCTGTTTCTCTAGTGTTGGTTGGCTGTGCTACACATCAGCCCAGTGAGTCTTTTGTTTCTGTTCAACAAGTTCGCTTCATACCAGAGGAACTACGCACTTTATATGGGCCTGTAACGAATGAACCTTATTTATTACCTGCAATCGATCTTGCAGAAATTGATCCAAAATTTTTGCGTAAACAAGTAGATTATGATACTTCTTATCCGGCTGGTACGTTGGTTATAGATATTCAGGAGTGCTTTCTTTATCTTGTTGGTGAAAATGGAAAAGCTATGCGTTATGGCATTGGCGTTGGCAAGGAAGGTTTAGAGTTTAAAGGCGAAGCAGTTGTGCAATATAAGCGTCGATGGCCGTCTTGGGCTCCAACTGCGGCAATGATGGCTCGGGAACCAGAACGATACGGTCATTTAGGGAAAGGGATGCCGCCAGGGCCTGATAATCCATTAGGTGCGCGGGCGTTATATCTCTTTAAAAATGGTCAGGATACGCTTTTCCGTATTCATGGTTCATATGAAGAATGGTCAATTGGTCAGGCTATTTCAAGTGGGTGTATCCGTTTGCTCAATCAAGATATTATTGATCTTTATGATCGTGTTCCTAATGGTTCACGTGTGGTAGTTTTGTAGCTATAGTGAAATGTGCTGTAAGTTTTCATCAAAGGGCTTCTTTGTAATTCCGATGGCCATATAAGCTTGGACAGTTTTGTCTGATGAATTCGATATTATTCTCCTTAGAAAAGGAGTGTATCATATATAAAGGTCGTAAAAAGTTGTTCATTATTACGCCTGCTTAAAAGAAATTATATTTTATCATGAGTTTTTTTCTCCATTACCAATGAAATTTTGTTCATAAATTGATTAACATCTCCCTTTATTAGGGTAGCAATATTATTCGCGATTGTGTTTAATAAAGTAAGTAACCATTCTTGATCAGATTTTGTAAAATTGCCTAAAACATGTTGATGAACCAATTCTTTGGGACCAGGATGTCCAATCCCTAAGCGTACACGGCAGTAGTTATTACCGCAATGGCTATCAATGGATTTTATGCCGTTATGTCCTCCACTTCCTCCTCCAATTTTTACGCGCACTTTCCCAGGAGGTAAATCTAGTTCATCGTAAAAAACAATAAAATTATTCAATTCTAGTTTATAAAATCGCAAGGTTTGGCTGATGGCTTGACCAGATAAATTCATAAAAGTTTGAGGTTTAATAAGAAGAATTTTTTCACCATTTATGAGACCATTAGAAATTTCAGCCTGAAATTTTTTTGACCATGGAGAAAAAGAAAAGAACTGATGAATAGCATCAACAGCCATGAAACCAATATTATGGCGATTATTTTGGTAGGATAAACCAGGATTGCCAAGACCAGCAATGAGTAACATATACGCTTTCAATGAAGTATAAAAGTATTAAATGATTAGCAAAATACTTCAAAATAGGTGGGAAAACTTCCCACCTACTGAAATTTATAAGGTTTTAATTATTTTCATCACTCTCTTGTTCTGAATTATCGCTCACATTTGCACTGGCAGGAGCTGCGATGGTTGCAATGGTAAAGTCTCGATCTTGAATAACCGGAGTTACACCTTCTGGTAATTGTACTGCCGAAATATGGATAGAGTCACCAATAGAATAACTAGAAAGATCAATGTTAATCGCTTCAGGGATAGCATTTGCTGGTGCAGTACATTCAATTTCATGGCGAACAATGTTTAAGACACCACCTCGTTTAATACCTGGAGCTGTATCTTCATTGAGGAAATGTACAGGAATGTTTACATGCACAACTGATTTCTCTGAAACATGTAAGAAATCTACATGCATAGGAAAATCACGAACCGGATCAAGTTGATAATCCTTTGGTAGAACTTGAATTCTTTTTTTATCAACTTCAATGGTGGCGACAGTAGTACGAAAGCCACCTGCATGAATTTTGTAGAAAATTTCCTTATAAGAAACTGCAATTGCCAAAGGAGGTTGTTTGTCACCGTAGATAACTGCTGGAATAAGACCGTTGCGGCGAAGTTCACGGGAGGACCCCTTACCAACCCGCTCGCGTATTTCGGCCTTAAGAGTATAACTCTTGCTCATGGTTAAATCCTTCTTACATGATTGGAGATTCATCAAAAACAACGAGTAGCTTTTGCATGAATATGAAGATATATACTGCAACGCAGCAATTAGCTCCATTCTGCGTTGCCTCCAAGGGTGTCTACGCAGAAGCTTACTCTATAATTCAAACCCTTTAGAGATGCAAGAGTTGTAAGGAAGACCCATTGATCTGATTTTTGACTTATTTGGAAAAGCGTGAATTTTGCATTGTGCGTATTGATTTAGTAGTAAAAATTTCAGGTATTTCTCGGTTTCAATTTATAAAGGCTTCAGGAAACCCAAAGATACTATTTTAGTCAAATAAGCTTGAGACAGACTGTTCTGCTGCTGTTCTTGCGATTGCTTCTCCTATTAAGTCGGCAATAGCCAAAACGCGTATATTATGTGCTTGTTCAATTTTTGTTGTTGGCATAATCGAATCAGTAATGATTAATTCTTTCATTTCTGAGTTGGTAATGCGTTCGATGGCGTTTCCAGAAAGAACACCATGTGTGATATAAGCAGTAACACTGTTTGCTCCATGCTTAAGAAGAGCGCTTGCTGCATTGCATAGAGTGCCACCTGAATCAACAATATCATCTAGTAGGAGGCAATCTTTTCCAGCTACGTTTCCGATAATGTTCATTACTTCTGATTCACCTGGCCGTTCACGACGTTTATCAACGATAGCAAGTAGACTGTTTAAGCGCTTGGCTAAGGAGCGTGCACGTACCACACCACCAACATCGGGTGAAACAACCATAACATTTTCAAGAGAATAACGCATTTTGATATCACGAGAAATGACGGGAACAGCATAGAGGTTGTCAGTAGGAATATCAAAAAAACCTTGGATTTGTCCTGCATGAAGATCTAATGTTAAAACGCGATGGGCACCCGCTTGAGTAATCAGATTGGCAACAAGTTTTGCAGAAATAGGGGTACGTGGTCCAGGTTTACGGTCTTGGCGAGCATACCCAAAATAAGGTATAACAGCTGTAATACGACGTGCTGAAGAACGACGCAAAGCGTCAATCATGATGAGTAATTCCATCAAATGATCATTGGCTGGATAAGAGGTTGATTGCAGCACAAATGCATCTTCTCCGCGCACATTTTCATGCAATTCTACGAAAATTTCTTGATCTGCAAAACGCTTAACGGTTGCTTCACCTAGGGAAATGCTTAAATAATTTGCGATATTTTCAGCAAGATGTGGGTTAGAATTGCCACAGAAAATTTTCATGATAAAACCCCTGAATAATCATGATAGAATTTAATACAGCTTTTAACTTTTTATTATTAGATTGCAAGGGAACAATTACAAAAGCAATTATAATTTTATTTAGTATGGGTTAAAAGAATTATTTTGCTATTAATTATGACAAATCAAGTATCCGGAAACAAGGTTTTAAATTATCATAATTTACGGACTTATAGGTTATTTTACTAAACAAAAAAACATAATCGAATGTATCTTTTTTCATTTAGATTAAGAAATTTATTTTGCAGTTATGATATGTTTCTGAGGTAAAAAACTTATTTTTCATTTTCTAACATAAGAGCAGAAATCTGTCGCCCATAATCAGATTCATTACGATGTGTTGCACGACGGTAGGAAAAAAAACGTTGTTCATCTTGGTAAGTGCAAAGTTTCAAACAAGAAGCATTGAGGCCTGCTTGTTTTAATTGGTTGATAATGAATGCCCATAGGTTAAAATGAAAACGGTTTGTTTTATCTGTTTTTAAAAAATATTTTTTAAATTGATTATTGCGATTCATAAATTGATTATAGAATTCGTTTGTTACTTCATAGTGACTGGGACCAATACAAGGTCCGAGTACTGCTGTTATTGATTGTCGTTTGGCACCTTGTTCTTCCATAGCTAAAATTGTTTTTTCCAAAATTCCATTCAAGCTTCCTCGCCAACCAGCGTGCGCGGCACCGATGACACCTGCGTACGGATCAGCAAAAAGAACTGGTCCGCAATCAGCTGTAAGAATGCCGATTACTAAACCTTTTGCAGTTGTAACAAGAGCATCAGCTTTAGGACGTTCACCAGTGAAAGCTTGATCAATTACTACTACGTCACAGGAGTGTACTTGATTGACAGTGATCAAATTTTTTATGTCAATATCAAAATAATTCGCGATTAATATGCGGTTTTGCCTAATATGTTTAGGATGATCATTTGAACCTTGGCCGACATTAAGGCTGTGATAAAGGTTTTGTGAAACTCCGCCTTGACGCGTAAAAAAACCATGTTTTATCCCGTATTTATGTAAAGCAAGAAGATCTTTTGCAAGGATAGGTTTAAGGACAGGCTTCACGAAAGCTCCCCATAATTGTTTGAACAAGCAATGGTGTCCGAGACAACAGTACTTGTCAATTCTTTGTCATTATTGAAAGTCAAAAAAGTTAGAGATAGTAGTAGATTGATCACTAACATGGAGAACTTTGAAAAGTTTACCCATTTGATCTGGGCTGACAAGCCGTTCAATATCTTGACGGATTTTATTTTGGATCAAGGTGTCTTTGTTAATGCTAAGCTGTTTTGCGCGTTCAAGAATTCCCATTTTTAAAAGAAAATCTCCTTGTTCTAGAATTTCAGCAAAACAACCTTGTTGAAGAGCTATGGTTTTTAAGGAGAAAAAATCAACATGTGATGTTAAATCATGTTTACCTGGATTGGCAAAAACATCACGAAATTTATGTTTTGAAATAGCTTGCAATGTGTCTCCAAATGCACAATCAGAAGCACCATAATCAATGAGTAAAGCAGAACCTTTATCTTGTATTAAGCGATTACTAATTTGTTGCATCAGTTGGTTACGTAAGGGGGCGTGCTCCCAAATTGTTCCGTTAGGCATTTTAGCACAATAGATTGGTAAGTCATCAGAGGAAAATTGATGCATTCCAGCTATAAAGGTGAAATGACCATCTTGATCAAGTGTAATGCAACGCTCTTTCCATTCTCCGTTGATTTTGATATATTGGTGGATAGGAAGCACATCAAAGAGCTCATTAGCAATGAGAAAAAGAGGCCCTGAAGGTATTTGATTAAAATGTTCAATGCTATGAATATGTTTTTGATAAGGGGAAAGACGCTGTTTTTGTTCTGTTGCAAGACGTTGGTTTATTTCAATAAGAAAAATTTCAGCGGCATTGAAAGCTGTTTTACATAATTTTTGAATGGTACGTAAAACATCGTCCATAAGTGTTCCGCGCCCTGGGCCTATTTCAGTTAGAATAAAAGGATTGGGGCTACCTTGAGCTTTCCAGCTTGCAAGAACCCAAATACCAATCATCTCTCCAAATAATTGACTTATTTCAGGTGCAGTGATGAAATCACCGGTGGATCCAAAAGGTTCTTGTGTTTGGTAATAGCCAAATTGGGGATCTGTGAGGGCTAATGTCATGTATTGATTAACAGTTATTGGCCCGTTGACAGCAATAATTTCTTTAATTTTCTCTTTTAGAGTGGCCATTATTTTATAGAATGATTCCTGAAAGCTTGAAGAAGTGCGTAAAAGCCAAAAAGAATCATAGGAAGAGATAGTGCCATTCCATAGGTAAATCCAGTAGAATAAAAGAGGGAAGAAAACCACTCTGGGTCTTCTTGGGGAACACGAAAAATTTCTGAAATACTACGCGTTATTCCATAACCTAAAATAAATATTCCAGTTGCTGTTCCAGGGCGTTTTAATGCTTTAAAAGCAAAAATGGCAATAGTTAATATGATAAAAAGAAGAAGTCCTTCCATTAATGCTTCATAAAGTTGGCTTGGGTGGCGTGGTAGATATTGAGGATCGTGGTTGAAGCAAACAGCCCAAGGAACGGTGGTAACATTACCCCATAATTCCTGGTTAATGAAGTTGCACACTCGCACAATACCGATACCTACGGGAGCACCTACGGCAATTATATCAAACATTGTCCAGGTGTTAATGTTATTTTTATGAGCGAACCAGATCATTGCAATGGTAGTACCAATAAGACCACCATGAAAAGACATTCCTCCAGTCCATACCGCAATAATGGCGCTGGGATGGTTAAAATAATACGCGAGATCCCACACAAGTACTTGTCCTAAACGACCACCAACAACAATACCTATAGTGGCCCAGATAACAAAATCACTTATTTTATGCTGATCCATGGGAGGTTGGTTTGCGTACCACAAGAATTTTTTTGCTAATAATTTTTGTGCATACCACCAAGAAAAAAGAATGCCTACGACATAACCAAGCCCATACCAGTGTAGCGCTATGGGGCCTAAATGGATAATAACAGGATCAAGAAAGGTAGGAAAATTAATAGCAGGACAAAAAGGAAAGTCGTTCATCAGGAAGCGCTTTACATTTATGAAATTATAAGTTGTTAAAGCATGACAGATGAACACACAATGGTCAAGGTAAGAAGAGAATAGATCACTATTGTTTATAGATGTAAGAGGAGGATAGAAAAATTACAGTGGATTTTGTAAAAGAAACAAATACAATATCTACGTTTCATAAAATGCACTATAATGCATACATAATTGGCTAAAATTAAGGAAAAATTTCATGCATGATGGACCCAACCGTATTCTTGACGAATTAGCAAAATTGATGACAGATGCAGCTGGTGTTGCGCAAGGTGTACGGCATGAAGCTGAAACAGTTTTTCATTCGCAAACTGAGAAGATAGTCAATAAGCTCAATCTTGTTTCACGTGAAGAATTTGAAGTGGTTAAGGAAATGGTTCTTAAAGTACGTGCAGAAAACGCTGATTTGGCAAAACGTCTTGATGATTTAGAAAAATAGAGTTCATGATGGAAACTAATATAATTTTAATATAAAAATTATATTCTCAAAAAATAATCCCCAATTTTTCAATATTATGCACGAAACTAAAAAATGCTTAATTCTGAATCTGTTAAAGCAAATCATTAATTTATTGTTGGATTCGTTTTTTATAAAAAAGCATTTTTTTTAAATCAGGGGGCTGGCACTATGAGATTGTATCAATACACTGAAATAGCTTGGTGATTCGTTTTATCTTTATCAAGCTATATACCATGAGAAACATCACCTGTTGTGTTGTTGTGGGTATCGTATATTGTCTACGTTTTTTGTGTATTTTGTTTGGTGTAAAAGCTTAATTGTAACAAATGTTATTACAATTGTAACCATTTTGCGCTGTATTGATAACATTCTTAAATTTTGAGGGTTAATGATGAGGCTTGCCTTTAGCACCGCGGAAAGAGAAGAGCATCCAGTCGATTTTATCGAACAGATTGCCTATAAATACGACTGGTCTTTTGAGCGGAATGCAGAAGATGAAATTAATGTTTGCGTGGAAGGAAAATGGGCTAATTATCATCTTGCTTTTTCATGGGTGGAAGAGCATGAAGCTCTTCATTTAGCTTGTGCATTTGATCTTTCTATTGAAAGTACTCGAACGGCGGAAATACACCGCTTATTATTGGCAATTAATGAAAAGTTGTTACTAGGGCATTTTGATTATTGGCAAGGAGATAATTCAGTTATTTATCGGCAAGGCCTTCTTTTAGCTGGTGGGGTACATCCATCCCCTGTACAAGTTGAAACATTATTGATCCATGCGCTCAGAGTTTGTGAAAGTCATTATACTGCTTTTCAGATGGTAGCTTGGATGGGTGAGAGTGCTTATAAGGCATTGCAATATGCTTTATTTGAGACTGTAGGAAACGCTTAAAACTATTCAGTAAATTTATTTTACGATTAATTCTTAATCAAAGGTTTTTTGAATATATTTTATAAGGGAATATCAATAATAGCACGCAAACCTCCTAATGGACTGTCGTCTAATTGAATATTCCCTCCGTGGCTACGGGCTATATCTTGTGCAATGGCAAGACCAAGGCCTGTTCCACTTGCATCTTGATTACGTGCTTTATCAAGTCTAAAAAATGGCTTAAATACTTCTGTACGCATGTTTTTATGAATGCCAGGTCCATTATCATCAATAATAATAATAAACGATTCTTGTTGAGATGTAGCTGTTAGTTTGATGGTGTTTGCATAATGAAATGCATTTGATACAAGGTTGCTAACCAAACGCGTAAAAGCATGAGGGCGTACTTGTATCTGTGTAGGGCCTTCAATTGTATAAAAGAATTGACGTTTATGAAGATGAGCTTCGGTAGAGAATTTTTGCATGAGAGCATTTAAATCAAGGGAACTAACATTTTCACCACTTTCTCCGCGTGCAAAAGCAAGATAATCTTCTAACATATTTTGCATGTCACTAACGTCTTGCTCAAGCGGGCTAATATCAAAATCTGTACTTGCTAAGGCTAGTTGGAGCTTAAAACGCGTAAGAATGGTTCTTAAATCATGACTTACACCTGAAAGCATCATAGTGCGTTGTTCAATTTGACGCTCAATGCGTTCACGCATACGTAGAAAGGCGATGCCAGCACGACGCACTTCATCAGCCCCTTGTGGTTGAAAATCTTTTGGTAGGGGACGTCCCCGTCCAAAACTTTCAGCTGCTTCAGCGAGTTGTTGGATCGGTTTAATTTGATTGCGTAAGAAATAAATGGCTATCAATAATAAAACCAGAGCTGTTCCTACCATCCAGCTTAAGAAGATACCGGTATTGGAGGCATAGGCTTGACTACGCACAGCAAAGACGCGCAAAATATTATTATCAAGACGGATACGAATTTCAACAAGATTAGAATCGCCCACTGTATCAATCCAGAAGGGGCGGTTAATTTGATGGGTGATTTCTTCACTAAGAAAATAGTCAAGAATTGCAAAAAATGGTTTAGGACCAGGAGGGGGCAGGGGGTCCGGGGGCAGGATAGAAATATTTAACCCCATGCGTTGTTGTGCAATGCGCTTGATATCTTCATAGTTATGCTGTTGCGGATATGTTTCAATTATATCAATAATAGCAGCAATATCGTGGACAATAGCAGTTGAAAGACGCTCAGTTACCATTTGCCAGTGACGTTCCATAAAAACATAGGCAATCACTGTTTGCAAGAGCACCATGGGAGCGATAATAATAATTAAAGAGCGGGCATAAAGGCGTTTAGGCATTTGCCTCGTTAACCACCAAGCAAATTGTTTTGCGAGTTTAATCATTGTTTACGTCTATTCAATTGAGAGTTTGTAACCGATCCCTCGCACAGTTTGAAGCCATATAGGGGTTGCCGGGTCTTTTTCGATTTTGCGGCGTAAACGATTGATTTGTACGTCAATGGCACGTTCACTTATCTCGTTGTCACCTGTTGCGAGTTTATGGCGTGGAATTGTATTACCTGCATTTTCGGCAAAAATAACCATCATTTCTTGTTCTTTATCTGTTAGTTTGATAATTTCTCCTCCTTTTTTCAGTTCACGTCGTGAAATTGAAAATATATAGGGCCCAAAAATAATTTGTTCGATTTTGGGTTGGTTAGGTAAGAAACCACGCCGTAAAATGGCGTTAATGCGAAGTAAAAGTTCACGAGGATCAAATGGTTTGGATAGATAATCATCTGCTCCTGCTTCTAGTCCATGGATGCGACTATCTGTTTCTGACAAAGCCGTTAACATTAGGATGGGGACATTTTTTGTTTGACGCAGTGAAAGGGTAAGATCAATGCCATTTTCACCAGGCATCATCACATCAACAATGAGAAGATCAAAATCTAGACTTGTAAGTTGACGTCTGGCTTCATCAGCATTAGCAGAAACTGAAACACGAAATCCGCTTTTAATAAGAAATTGAGATAAGAGGCTACGAATACGTGTGTCATCATCAATAACAAGAAGATGAGGTGCATCATCGCATAAAACGTGAACATGGCCGGTCATTATTTAAAACCTTGACGAAAATCCAGTTTCCAATAAGATCCAGTCTACATAAGTTGTGTCAAGCTGTCGAGCATGCAATTTTTGATTTTATAAATGCATGAAGTGTTATTTAATTGATAAATATTTCTTAAAAAGGGTATTATGAGTAATCTAAGCGCACATATTATTCCAGTTACATCTTTCCAACAAAATTGTACTTTACTTTTTGATAATAAAAGTAAAAAGGGGGTTTTAGTTGACCCAGGTGGTGACTGGCCTAAAATCCAAGCAGCAATTCAAGAGATAGGTGTTAATATTGAAGCTATTTGGATAACACATGGTCATGTTGATCATGTGGGAGCGGCGATGCAAGCTAAAGAGGACCTTAATGTTAAAATTATTGGTTCACATTGTGGTGATAAACCAGTTATGGAAGATGTAGTCGAAAGGGCAAAAGTCTATCGTATGACTGATGTGCGTATTTGTATGCCTGATCAATGGTTGGAAGATGGTGATAGTGTTGATTGTGCTGGACATGTGTTTGATGTTTTGCATATCCCTGGTCACACCCCTGGGCATGTTATTTATTTCAATAAAGAAGAACGCTTAGCTTTAGTGGGTGATGTTCTCTTTCGTGGTTCTATTGGACGTACTGATTTTCCATTATCTTCTCACGAGGAATTGATGAGATCCATTAAAGAAAAAGTTTTACCCTTAGGAGATGATGTCAACTTTATTTCTGGTCATGGACCAGGAAGCACAATAGGTTATGAACGCCGCTTCAATTCTTTTCTTCAAGGAATGTGATGGTAAGTGTATGAAAAACCCCGCTTCAAAACGGGGTTTTTTCAATATTGCTTAAAGTCATTGTATTGGAGCATGACAGAAATGGTCTAACCCATCGTAACCACGAAAGGTACCTGTTCTGGGATTAAATGAGCGGTATTTTTTTGTGCAATATTGAAGCCATTGTGATGTCCATGGTTGGTAAATGGGTTGATAGGTTACTGTTGGATGCACTTGGTAAACTACTTGAGGTTGTGGTATTTCTTGATAGATCACCTGATTTTGAGGGTATGGGGCTTGATAGATAATTTGTGGTTGCGCAGGTTTCGTTAAAACATTGCCAAGAATTGCACCTGTAGCAAGGCCTAGAACACCTGCTGCTAAAGCGTCATTTGTGTTATTAGGGCGATTGACATAATATTGATGAGTATTGTATTGCGTTGTTTGTTCGTAATGATAAGAGTGACGTGTTGGGTTCTTGTGATGGATATGCCGTTGCTCGCGATGATATTGAGTATGTTGTTGAGGGATGCTGTTTACATTGTGCTGAATGTACACATAATCATTACGGGCAGATGCTGCGGCTAGTGGTGTTGAGATGGTTGCGGTTGATATTGCTGATAGTACTATTAATTTGGTCAATTTGTTCATAACATACTCCCTTTATAAATTTATATTATTCATACTTTATGTGTATTAAACTGAATATAACCTGAACGTTTTTAAATTTTTTTGATAAAACGATAAAGAAACCATTTAGTTGAGAATAAATTATAAAATAACAAAATAAGATTACGCTAAAAATCTGATTACACAAAATTTATTATACTATATTAACACATAAAACGTTAGTATTTAAAGTTTTGTTTTTACTACGGTGGTCAAATTTTTGTACCAAATATATTTTATACACTGTTTAATTTAGTAAAATCTGAATCTTAGACAATAGAAATGTAATAAAAATATCAATGCTACTATTATTGAAGTTAACGAAATCAAAGCCTTTGTTATTGTTTAAAAATTTTACTTGTCCGTTTAAGGTGGAGAGTATTGTTTATGTTATTGCTTTTTACAAGTAGATAATAAAAACTATGTCCTATACTGTATACAAATTGGTATATTAAGGTAGCTTCTGATATATGAAAAATTCTCTCTTTATTGGTTTTTTCTTATTTAAAAATTAGAGAATAACTCTTTTATAACTTTGTGATATTTATAACTTATCCAAATGTGATAAGGTTTCTTGGGCAGAAAATATTTGACAGAAGTTTTATTCGTACAAATTCGTCTTTTTGTATTGTTTTTTTAGCTAGAAATAATTTTAAAAGATTTTTACTATTGGATTATAGCGACAGAAAAATACAATTTTTTGATTATGGATTTAGAATTTACTGATGTTCTGGGCGACCATTTTTTATAAAGCGCTTCCGTTTTTTAGTTGTATAAGGGTCATTTTTAGAAGTGCTAGAATTTACTTGACTATAAGTTATTTGTTTAGAACTATTATTTGAAAAGACTTCAGCTTCCTTTATATCTTCTCATCAAGAGCTTTTTTACGCAGCTTTTTTTCTATTTGATGATTTTCTAAAAGACCAGCATCCATAGTTGGTTCCATATGGTCAAGATCAGGTTTGGAGAAAAGACTTGACTGTATCGTTGTCTCATTAGTGGAATATTCATTATCACTATGTGTTAAGAGGTCATCAGCAATTGTTAATTCTATTTTCTGTAGTCGTTTAATTTCATCACGAAGTCGGGCTGCTTCTTCAAAGTTAAGATTGGCAGCTGCTTCACGCATTGATTTTTCGAGATGTTGAATATGGTTGGCTAAATTATTGTCAACTTTATTATTTTGTTTAACAAAATCAGGAATATCTGCATGATGGTTATTTTCGTAAACTGAATTAAGGACATCACCGATATTTTTTTGGATACTGGTTGGTGTGATATGATGTTCTTTATTATAGGCTATTTGTTTTTGTCGGCGTCGTGTTGTTTCTTGCAATGCTCGTTCTATGGAGTTGGTGATTGTGTCCGCATAAAGAATAACGTGGCCATCTACATTACGTGCAGCTCGTCCAATTGTTTGAATAAGAGAAGTTTCTGAGCGTAAAAAGCCTTCTTTGTCAGCATCTAAAATAGCAACAAAGCCGCATTCTGGAATGTCCAATCCTTCTCGCAGTAGGTTAATGCCAATTAAAACATCAAAAGTACCAAGCCGTAGGTCACGAAGAATTTCAATACGCTCTAATGTATCAATGTCAGAGTGCATATAGCGTACACGAATGTTGTGTTCATGGAGATATTCTGTCAAATCTTCAGCCATACGTTTGGTTAGAACAGTTACTAATGTACGATAACCTTTTTTAATTGTTTTGCGAATTTCATTCATAACGTCATCGACTTGTGTGCGTGCGGGGCGCACTTGTGTTAGTGGGTCAATAAGCCCTGTTGGACGAATGATTTGTTCGACAAAAACGCCGCATGTTTGTTCTATTTCCCAACGTCCAGGTGTTGCAGAAACAGCAATTGTTTGCGGACGCATAGCATCCCATTCTTCAAAGCGTAGGGGGCGATTATCCATACAAGAAGGTAGGCGAAATCCATATTCAGCTAGGGTTGCTTTTCGTCGAAAGTCACCCCGATACATTCCACCAATTTGGGGAATAGTTACATGGCTTTCATCAATAAAAATGAGAGCATTGTTGGGAATATATTCAAACATGGTTGGAGGTGGTTCACCAGGATTGCGGCCCGTTAGATAGCGTGAGTAATTTTCAATTCCAGCACAAGAACCAGTCGTCTCTAACATTTCTAAATCAAATATTGTGCGCTGTTCTAAACGTTGTGCTTCTAAAAGGCGACCAACAGAATTTAATTCATCAAGACGTTGGGCTAATTCCATTTTAATTGCTTTTATCGCTTGATTTAATGTTGGTCGTGGTGTGACATAGTGTGAATTTGCATAAATTTTAATAGATTGAAGATCCCCTGTTTTTTGCCCTGTTAAAGGATCAAATTCAGTAATTGCTTCAATTTCATCACCAAATAGTGAAATTCTCCAAGCACGATCTTCAAGATGAGAAGGAAATATTTCTATCGTATCGCCTCGTACACGGAAGGATCCACGCGTAAAATTTATATCTTGTCGACGATATTGTTGAGTAACTAAATCAGCTAATAATTGCCGCTGATTTAATTTATCACCTTTTTGCATTTGGAAGGTCATAGCGGTATAAGTTTCTACTGAACCAATTCCGTAGATACAGGATACAGATGCAACAATAATGACGTCATCACGTTCAAGTACAGCACGTGTTGCAGCGTGGCGCATACGATCAATTTGTTCGTTAATAGAGGATTCTTTTTCTATATAAGTATCAGAGCGTGCAACATAGGCTTCTGGTTGATAATAGTCATAATAAGAAACAAAATATTCAACAGTATTGTGGGGAAAGAAGTTTTTGAATTCTCCATAAAGTTGCGCAGCTAAAGTTTTATTTGGTGCTAGGATTAGAGCAGGGCGTTGTGTTTCTTCAATAATTTTAGCCATTGTGTAGGTTTTACCTGAACCGGTAATACCTAAAAGTACTTGAGTGCGTTCATTTCTTTCAATGCCTTCAACTAGAGCTTTAATTGCTGCTGGTTGATCTCCTGCAGGTTTAAAAGGTGTATTTATTTGGAATGGAATTCCACCTTCAGATTTTTCAGGACGAATAGGGCGATGAGGTGTCCATACTGTACCATTTTTAAAAAGGGGATTATCCGAAGCAATAAGTGTAGAAAGGGCTTCAACTGTTGCTGTAACACCATTTATTATCACATTGTGAGATGTAAAATCGTTTGTAGTTTTAAAAGAAATATTAGGTCCTGTTACTAGATTAGGGCTAGTAGCAGAAGGTTGTTCAGCAATTGCAGCATGGCCTGTTTTTATCTTGCAGGATGTTTTATTAGATTTTTGGGCAGGTCTTTTAATTTTTTGGTACGACATTATAGGAACATTTTATGAGTTTTTATCGTAAGGAATTAAAGTAAATCAATGTTATCATCAGTTTTGTATTTCATTTATTATAAATTAGCATTTTTAGTTTGATAACACTAGAGTTGCTTGTACCTATTGTTTATTTGTTGTGGGTGATATTTATTATTTTGTTTTTTTGATTATGGTACTTAATTAATAGCTATTGTTTTTGATAAAAATGCAGTTAGCTTAGAAATTAGAGCAGCATAGCTGCTAGTGGGGCAAATGATAAGAGAGTGTACGGTATTGGGATTTTTAAATTCACCCAACTGCTATCAATAATAATCGGCAGTCGAAGATGATGGTATCGTATATGTATGATAGAGGTCATTTCCATTTTTAAACGATAGATAACGAGATGATACCCAACCGGTTTGTGAGTCATAATTAATTTGGCACCACTTATTTCTACAGCTATAGACGGTTATTAAGTGTCCTACAGGAATGAAACCCCGAAGGGCGTAACGAATACTTGGTCCTTCTCTAAGATTAAGATTTCTTGTTACAATTGCGTTTGTGGCTTGGCTTACGTTTGTGGACAGGAAGAAAAAGCCGAACACAAAAAAAACAATTATTTTTTTCATTATTGACCTCATAGGATTTTTATATAGTTCCATGTCTTCTAGTTTTACACAGTGTTTTTTGTTTAAGTTAATGATAAGATAGAAAAATATAATTGTTTCTTTGATGTGTCCATCATTATAGGTATTGTGGGTGAATATTTAAGCTGAAAATGTAAATTTATCTAAAAGAATCCTAATATGCTATGTATTGTTTTTATTTTTATATGGAAAATGAGGTTGTTGTCCTATATAATAAAATAATTGTAATGCTCGGGTTCCAAAAGTAATTTTGGAAGCCGTTTTTGTATTTTTATAAGGCCTTCTGTATAAGAGAAAGGGACGGATCATGGAAAAAGTTCCGATGACTACAACCGGTTTTGAAAATCTCAAAGAAGAGTTGCGTTGGCGCCAGCAGCAGGAACGTCCTCGGATTATTGAAGCAATTTCTGAAGCACGTGCGCATGGTGATCTATCGGAAAATGCTGAATATCACGCTGCCAAGGAAGCGCAAAGTCATAATGAAGGGCGTATAAACGAACTTGAAGATTACATTGCGCGGGCAGAAGTTATAGATGTTTCTCGCCTTTCAGGTGATAGAATTAAATTTGGGGCTACTATAAAACTTTTGAATGAAGACACTGAAGAAAAAAAGGTTTATCAGATCGTTGGTGATCAAGAAGCCGATGTAAAGACTGGTAAAATTTCTATTTCTTCACCTATTGCACGTGCACTCATTGGTAAACAAGAGGGTGATGTCATTGAAGTCAATGCTCCAGGTGGAGCGCATAATTATGAGATTATTGAGATTCAATATATCTAAATTATTATGTACATGTCTTTAAAAGAGATTGATATTATTGCTCCTCACTTTAAAAAGCGTATATCAGGGGTGACGTCTACAATTATTCAACTTATTCCATTACAACAAAAACAAGGGATACGTATATCTACTTTGGGATGGGGATTGCCGCAAAGTTTACCAGCTCTTTCTTTTAGAGATATTTTGGGGCTTTGGAAAAATCCAGTAAACAAGCCATTTCGTATTTGGCATGCACGACGCAATATTGAAATGCTCTGTGGTATCTTTTTTCGCGATATTTTGCGCATGAAGCTTAAACTCATCTTTACATCAGCATCTCAGCGTCAGCATAAGCCTTTTACAAAATGGTTAATTCGTTGCATGGATAAAGTTATTGCTACTAGTGCACGTACTGGAACTTATCTGGAAGTTCCTTATCAAGTTATTATGCATGGGGTGGATCTTGAGCGTTTTTCACCACCAAAAACTGTTAATGATTGCTTTGTAGCAACAGGGCTACCCGGAAAATATGCAGTAGGGTGTTTTGGGCGTGTGCGTTATTTGAAAGGTACTGATTTATTTGTGGATGCAATGTTAAAATTGTTACCACACTATCCTGACTGGACAGCAATTATCGCTGGCCGTACTACAACACAACATTATAATTTTGAAAAGAAATTACGTCAAAAAATCGCTCATGCTGGTTTGAATGATCGCATTATTATTCTTGGTGAAGTATTGGATGTACCTTTATGGTACCGTCGTTTATCACTTTATGTAGCACCTTCTCGTGTGGAAGGTTTTGGTTTAACACCATTAGAGGCAATGGCATCGCAAACGGCTGTAGTAACCAGTAATGCAGGTGCCTATGAAGAATTAGTAGTAGAAGGAACGGGAACAGTTGTTAAAGCAGGAGATGGACTAGCTTTAACTGCTGCAATTGAACCATATTTTGCTGATTTAGAAAAAACATTAGCTACAGGGAAAAAGGCTTTAACTCATGTTCGCACTCATTTTCCTTTAGAACAAGAAGCAGCTGCAATTGGGAGTGTCTATGAGATGATGTTTGAAGGAAAAACATTTTAAATATATTTCAAGGTTTTTAGAATAATTATTTTGCAAAGGGAAACGAATACCTTACAAGAAATGTCGTATATCATTTGCAAAATGTTCCAGGTTATTCACTGAAACCTAATTTGATTGTTTATGTCAGGAAGGGTTGCATTAAAGTAAAGTGTAAATTCTTGTTAGGCAGAGTATAGTTAGCAATAATTATTTCAGATTTTTTTATTCAAGATAGGTTACATTACTATTAGTGAATTAAAAAGATTGTTTTTTCTACAGCGTTTTTTAAGGATATGAGATGATTCTTCTTTGAAAATGCGGGTTATTAAAGCTTTTTGTACTGATTCAATAAAAAATAGAGATGAATTTTTAAACACAACAAAGCGGTAAAAGTTTTGATATCAAATGTAATGTAATATAGAAAATCAGATTCACTGTGACTTTTCTATGTTGATGAGCTGATAATTATTCGTAAGTCGTAACAAAGAGGTAGTGCAGATTAGCTTCGGATTGATAGAAAAGACCTACAAAGCTAAATGTTACAAATTTTAGTCAATATAAGAAGTCGTTGTACCCAACGTATGGTTGTTTTAATAACATTACCTGGCTTATTGATAAATGTATCTTAGACAGATGAAGCAAAAATTATAGTTGATGTTAAGCTTAACATTACTAATGTAGCTATTCATTTGAGGTTCTTTAAATATTTGCCAATCAATTGGACTGAAGATTAGTCTTAATGTGCGTATTATTCACCTTTTTGTTTAGCTTGTGAGTTTCTTTTATTAACAAACTTAAGCATTAAGCATAAAACTACTCACGCCAAAAAGTAGGGATAAAAAATACAAATATAGTTATAATTTCGAGACGACCGGCTAGCATGAGAAAGCTTAAAATCCATAAAGCGTTATCATTAATTGTCGTAAAATTACCAGAAGGACCAATAATTTCTCCAAAACCTGGACCTATATTTGAAAGTGCAGTTAAAACGCCTGTAAAAGCAGAAGTGAAATCAAGCCCGGTGGTGAGTAAAAGTGTAGTGCCGATAAGAAGACAAAACATATACAGGCATACAAAAAGCAAAACGGATTGAGCAATGTCATTAGATATATTTGAATGATCATAGCGAACTTTTACAACTGCATTAGGGGAAAGGAGTTTTGTCATATTTGTTTGTGCAATGCGCCAAAGAATAATTAAGCGGTTGATTTTTATACCACCAGAGGTAGAACCAGCGCACCCACCTGTAAAAGAAACAATGAAAAAAACACCAAATGCAAAAGGTCCCCAAAGTTGATAATTTTCAGCGCTATAGCCGGTGGTGCTGATAATAGATACAAAGTGGAAAATCACATCAAGAAAAGTCCAATGAAAGGTAAGATGGTCCTGAGATTGTAACCATACAGCTAAAGCAAAGCTGAAAAAGAAAACAATATTTAGAAAAACGATAACTTGTGGATCAATAGAGCGTTTTGATTGGCCAGGAAGTACTAGTTTTACATAAAGTACAAAGGGTAAAGCAGAAAGCAACATGAAGATTGTTGAAACAATCAGGATGGCTGGCTTATCAGAAAAATAACCAAATGAGGCATCGTGGGTTGAGAACCCAGCAGTTGCTATCGTACTCATTGCATGGTTGATGGCATCAAATAAGGTCATACCAGCAGCAAAATAAGAGAGCATGCAAGCAAGTGTTAAACCAATATAGGCAATGATAATTCCATTAGCGATTTGATTAATACGGGGCAATATTTTTTCGGATTTATCTGATGATTCCATGTGAAAAAGTTGTACTCCCCCAACACGAAGTGAAGGTAAAAGCAATAAAGCTAGACCAATAAAACCAATACCTCCTATCCAGCAGATAAGAGAACGCCATAGCAAAATACTTCGTGAGAGATTATCGAGACCTGTGATTATGGTGGAACCTGTTGTTGTAATTCCAGAGACAGATTCAAAAATCGCTCCTGCTAAAGAAATTGGGAGTGGAGAAAGATATAGAGGGAGAGCACCCACTATACTACCTGTTAACCAAAGGCAAATAGTCAGTGTAAAACCAAGGCGTGCTGAAAAACGGCAGCTAGCACCTTTGGTTGCTAAAAGAATCAGTGTTGCTAGCATGGTAATTATAGCACAAGAGTAAAGAAAGACTGTCCAATTGTGGTTTCCATCACGCAAATCTGCAAGAGCAGGCAAAAGCATTGCTACTCCCATGATTAATGCAAAACGTGCACAGATATTGATAATAAACTGAAAAATGACCGTTTCCTATCTCTTTTTTATTTTGTTTGTGGTTTTGTACTCATTAGTGTGTATATAATTTATATAAGATACAGTTTAGTCTCTATAGTAAGCAAGCTATGATAAATTGGCAATCAACCTTTAGTCGATCTTGAAAAAATACAGGTAAACCATAACTTGCTTGAATTGTAAGAGAAATATTTTAAAAAGGCTACATTTTTCATCATAATTTATAGATATAAGAGGATAAAAGAGAAAGGGATTTTATGACAAAACCGCATATTCGCGTTCTTATTATTGGTTCGGGGCCGGCTGGTTATACAGCGGCAATCTATGCGGCAAGAGCAATGCTTAAGCCTGTTTTGGTTACAGGAGTGCAGCAGGGTGGACAGTTGACAATTACAACCGATGTTGAAAACTACCCAGGTTTTTCTAATTTAATTCAGGGGCCATGGTTGATGGAACAAATGGCAAAACAAGCTGAGCATATGGGTACGGAAATTGTTTATGATAGTATTATAGAAGCTGATTTATCGAAACGTCCTTTTATTTTATATGGAGATTCAGGAACACAATATTGTTGTGATGCATTGATTATTGCAACAGGAGCACAAGCTCGTTGGCTTGGTTTGGAAAGTGAACAAACTTTTATGGGCGGTGGTGTTTCTGCTTGTGCTACTTGTGACGGTTTTTTTTATCGTGATAAAGATGTTATTGTTGTAGGTGGTGGAAATACAGCTGTTGAAGAAGCACTTTATTTATCACACTTGGCTAAAAGTGTTAGTATAGTTCACCGGAGAGATCATTTTCGTGCGGAAAAAATTTTGCAAGATAGATTATTTGCTCGCGATAATGTGCGTATTATTTGGGACCATATAGTAGAAGAAATTGTTGGTTTACCAGCTAATTCATCAGTGGGCGCTGTTGTGACAGGAGCGCGTCTTAAAAATATTAAAACAGGTCAAGAACTTAAGGTGGATGCAGACGGGATATTTATTGCTATCGGACATGACCCTGCTGTTTCTTTGTTTGAAGGACAATTGAAACAAAAACCAGGTGGCTATTTATGGACAGCACCAGATTCAACAGCTACAAGCATTTCTGGCGTTTTTGCTGCAGGGGATGTAGCGGATGATGTATTTCGTCAAGCTGTGACTGCTGCAGGAAGAGGATGTATGGCTGCGTTAGAGGCAGAACGGTTTTTAGATTTACACACATAAGCGTTTTTAAAACAGCAATTATTTAGTTAGTAAAAGAGATTAGAGAAAAATTGTGACTTCACCGTTGGATTGGGATAAATTAAGAGTTTTTCATGCTGCAGCAGAAGCAGGTTCTTTTACGCATGCAGCTGAAAAGCTTCATTTGTCTCAATCAGCAATTTCACGACAGGTCGCTGCTTTAGAACAAGATGTTGGTGTTCCCTTGTTTCAACGTCATGCACGTGGTTTAATTTTAACAGAACAGGGCGAAATTCTCTACCGTACCGCTTATGATGTTTTAATGAAACTTGAAAATGCGCGTTCGCAATTAAATGAAAGCAGCAAGAAGCCAACAGGGCGTTTACGCGTTACATCAACTTTTGGAATGGGGGCGGGTTGGCTTGCGGAGCGTGTGCATGAATTTCTTAGTCTTTATCCCGATATGCAAGTACAACTTTTGCTTGATGATAAAGAGATTGATTTAACAATACGTTATGCAGATTGCGCAGTTCGCTTACGTCAACCTCAACAACCTGGTCTTATACAAAGAAAATTATTTACGGTTCATATGCATGTTTATGCTTCGGTAAATTATATTGCAACTTATGGAAAGCCAGAGAGATTATCTGAACTAGATTCACATCGCATTATTTCATTTGGTGAACCTGTCCCTTCTTATTTGTCTGGTTTGAATTGGTTGGAAAAAGCAGGGAGAAGTGATGGCTCTTTGCGTGTTTCAGTCTTACAAATTAATAATATTATTTCGATCAAGAATGCGCTTATGCGTGATTTTGGTATTGCTGTGCTTCCCGATTATATTGCTCATAACAATGAGCAGCTTGTACGTCTTTTTCCTGATATGGTTGATATTCCCTCTTTTGATACCTTTTTTTGTTATCCTGACGCTTTGAAAAATTCGGCAAAGCTCAATGCTTTCCGAGATTATATTTTTCTAAAAGCTCGTAAATGGTCTTTTTAATAAAATGATGTTTTTTAAACTATTGGGTAATTAAAGTAAAAAACTTTAATGAGCTATGTGTTTAGTGTACAGCAGCTCACTTTAAGTTTTTATTATGCTTCATTCTTTGTAAAATGCTATAAATCTATTACTTCTTGGTTATGTCTACTTCTATTACTTTTTAGGTATTTCTCTGCAAAGATCTGTTAGATTGGTTTTATCTCTACAGGTCTAGAAAATTAAGCGAGCATATATCTAATTTTTGCTTTTAAATATGAAAAATGGTTCAGAACTTTTTAAAGTAAACTGTTACAAAAACGTTGGATACGCAAGCAAGCTTCTTCGAGTATTTTTTCTGATGTTGCATAAGAAATGCGAAATGCTGGCCCAAGCCCAAAGGCAGATCCTTGCACTACAGCTACAGATTCTGATTCTAGAAGCTCTGTTACAAAGTCTTCATCATTTGCAATAATTTTCCCTCCAGGTGTTTTTTTGCCAATGAGATTTGCACAAGAAGGGTAGACGTAAAAAGCACCTTCGGGTGTTGGACAATTAATACCAGGAGCTTGATTAAGCATAGCGACAACAAGATCACGACGCGCTTGGAAAACACTTTTATTTTGAATAATGAAATCTTGTGGTCCATTAAGTGCTTCGACAGCTGCCCATTGTGAAATGGAGCTTGTACCAGAGGTTTGTTGCCCCTGAATTGTATCCATAGCTTTAATTAATTCTTGAGGTCCACCTGCATAGCCAATCCGCCAACCTGTCATTGAATAAGCTTTGGAAACACCGTTCATTGTTAATGTACGATTATAAAGCTTTGGTTCTACTTGAGCTGGAGTAACAAAAGCAAAATCTCCATATGTTAGGTGTTCGTATATATCGTCGGTGAGGATATAAATATGAGGATATTTTACTAAAACATCCGTTAGCTTTTTTAATTCGTCGTATGTATAAGCGGCTCCTGATGGATTTGAGGGAGAATTAAAAATAAACCATTTGGTTTTTGGGGTAATGGCAGCTTCTAGATCTTGCGGTTGGAGTTTATAAGAAAATTCTGCTTTACTTTCTACAAAGACAGGTGTGCCATCGTTTATGATAACCATTTCAGGATAACTCACCCAATAAGGAGAGGGAATAATGACTTCATCTCCTTTATTCAAAGTTGCCATAAGCGCATTAAAAAGAATTTGTTTTCCACCTGTACCGACAATAATTTGTTCTGGTGTATAATTAAGGTTATTGTCTCGTTTAAATTTGGCAGAAATTGCTTTACGCAATTCTGGGATACCGGATATAGGTGTGTATTTTGTTTCCCCACGTTGAATGGCTTCAATAGCAACTTTTTTAATATTGTTTGGAGTATCAAAGTCTGGTTCTCCAGCGCTTAAAGAAATGATATCACGACCTAAGTCTTTTAAATTACGTGCCTTTTGGGCAACAGCAATTGTTGCGGAAGGTTTGATATGAGAAAGCTTATCAGCAATAAAAGCCATAATTAAAATCCTTAGTAATATAAGTGGATGATTGTTTTATAATAGATACTCCAATAAAGGATTATGTCGTAAGCGATAAAAAACTACAAGAAAACTCTTAGAAAATTTTATTTTAGGCACAGATTATATAATTTTATTTTGAAATTCTGGAAGAATATCTAAAAAGCAAATGTGCAGAAAGTTT
Source organism: Bartonella sp. WD16.2 (assembly GCF_002022505.1). Classification (NCBI taxonomy): domain Bacteria; kingdom Pseudomonadati; phylum Pseudomonadota; class Alphaproteobacteria; order Hyphomicrobiales; family Bartonellaceae; genus Bartonella; species Bartonella sp. WD16.2. The sequence goes on along the minus strand of NZ_CP019781.1, from coordinate 1,061,305 downwards.
TCTTTTATCTGGAATAATGCAAGAAGTTTACTTTGAATTTTTCTGATAAAACAGTGCTATCATTTATAAGTGAGAGAGCGATTTACACTTGAAATTTTTCTAGTTAATTTTCCGTGTTTTTTATTATTTTTTTAAGAATTTTCACAAAAAAATTATGAATAATTGTGAGCAGATTTTAAGGTAAGTACAAAAATGCTGCAAATATTCGTTATTTTATCAAGGTAAAATATTTAAAAAAATAAAAACCTCGTCTGTGAAGACGAGATTTTTAAAAACAAAATAAGCTTGAATTTAAAGAACTGCAAGATTTCCAGCAGTAAATTTTCCTGAGCGATGATCTTGAACAACTTCATAAGAAATTTTCTGCCCTTCATTAAGGTTACTCAAACCAGAGCGTTCAACAGCAGAAATATGTACGAATACATCTGCACTCCCATCATTGGGTTGGATAAAACCAAAACCTTTTATTGTATTAAACCACTTGACTGTTCCTGTAGACATAGGAAACTCCTTGTATATAAAATGTTATCATATATTGAAGCTAAGAGCTTTCAATATGGCTATAAATCGAAATTAGGCAGGAGAAGTTTTGTCAAAAATGCGTATGCACAGGAAAAAAGTCACGTAACCGAAAATCCGATCGCAATAATGATAAAAGACTTTTGAATAAGAAACAAGTCTTATCACTATTTTTATGCAAAGAAAAGGTGAGTAAGAAGTAATAAACGTTATGTTTTGTAAGTGCAGTTCAAATCTTAAGCAAAATAACTTTGTAGCGGACGTACTTCTAAATAATTGGATTTAAGTGCTTCAATGGCTTGTACTGCGGCTTCAGCTCCAGCTATTGTTGTGTAATAGGGTACTTTTTGCATGAGTGTTGCTTGGCGTAATGATTTAGAGTCTGAAATGGCACTGGCTGTATTTGTTGTATTAAAAATCAATTGGATTTGCCGATTGCGAATGGCATCTTCAATATGAGGATGACCTTCTAGCACCTTATTAATTTTTTGGGCTTTGACACCATGGGAGCCCAGAAATTTTTGTGTTCCGCTTGTTGCTAAAACAGAAAAACCAAGCTCAGTTAAACGTTTGACGCACTTGAGGATACGTTTTTTATCTTCATCTTTCACGGAAACAAATACAGTTCCCTCATATGGAAGATCAACACCAGCCCCAAGCTGTGCTTTAGCAAAAGCAAGTGCAAATTCGTAATCGACTCCCATAACTTCTCCAGTTGAACGCATTTCCGGACCAAGCAGCGTATCTACACCAGGAAAACGATCGAAAGGAAAGACCGCTTCTTTGACGGTGATATGCTGTTTTTGGGGTGTAGAAGGTAATTCACCGTAAGCTTGAAGTGCACTATGAAGTTTTTCTCCCGCCATAATACGTGCAGCAATTTTAGCAATTGGTCGGCCAATAGTTTTTGCAACAAATGGAACAGTACGCGAAGCACGGGGATTGACTTCTAAAACATAAATCACTCTATCTTTGATGGCATATTGTACATTCATTAAGCCCACAACATGAAGTGCTTGTGCTAATGCTTTAGTTTGACGCTCTAATTCAGAGACCAATTCACGTGAAAGTGTGTTTACGGGTAAAGAACAAGCTGAATCGCCAGAATGGATACCTGCTTCTTCAATATGTTCCATAATGCCAACAATCAGTGTTTCTTCACCATCGCACAGACAATCAACATCAACTTCAATAGCTTGTGTTAGATAGGTATCAAATAAAAGTGGGTTTTTACTCAGCAATGTGTTGATCTGCTTTGTTGTGTCGTTAGGATAACAGGCTTTGAGATCTTCTGAAACTAATTCAGGAACTGTTTCAAGCAGATAATTTTGCAAGCTGCGTTCATCACGAATAATTTGCATGGCACGTCCACCTAAAACATAAGAAGGGCGTACAACTAATGGAAATCCTAGGTCATGAGCGATAAGACGTGCTTGTTCAATTGAATGAGTAATACCATTTTTTGGTTGTTTTAAGTTAAGCTTAAATAATAATTGTTGAAAGCGATCTCTATCTTCTGCTAGGTCAATAGCATCAGGTGAAGTACCTAAAATGGGAATGTTATTTTTTTCTAATGCATTTGCTAGTTTCAACGGTGTTTGTCCACCAAATTGAACGATAACTCCAATCAACTCGCCTTTTTCTTGTTCCGTTTCTAAAACAGCTAAAACATCTTCTGTTGTTAAAGGTTCGAAATAAAGACGGTCAGATGTATCATAGTCGGTCGAAACAGTTTCGGGGTTGCAGTTAATCATGATGGCTTCAAAGCCTGCATCACGCAAGGCAAAAGCGGCATGACAACAACAATAATCAAATTCAATTCCTTGGCCGATGCGGTTTGGACCTCCACCCAAAATGACAATTTTTTTGCGTTTGGAAACATATGCTTCTGAACATGTTATCCCTGCAAAAGGTGTTTCATAGGTTGAATACATATAAGCTGTAGGTGAAGCAAATTCAGCGGCACAAGTATCAATCCGCTTAAACACATGTTTAACATTAAGTGATTTACGTAGAGCAGCAATATTGTCTGGCTCTTGTCCTGTAAGGTTAGCTAAACGTGCGTCCGAAAAGCCCATAGCTTTTAACATACGTAGATTGTCTGCGTCTTGAGGAAGACCGTGAATGCGAATACGCTGTTCCATTTCAACGATGGAAGCTATTTGCTCTAAAAACCATGGATCAATTTTGCTTATTTGGTAGATTTCATTTAAGGGTAAGCCCATGCGCATTGCTTGAGCCACATAACGTAGACGATTAGGACTTGGTATTGCGATAGCTGAACGTATAGAATTATTTTCATCACCTTCAGCATGTTCAGGAAGCTCAATTTCATCAAGGCCGGTAAGACCTGTTTCAAGTCCACGGAGCGCCTTTTGTAATGATTCTTGAAAAGTACGACCAATTGCCATGACTTCCCCTACAGATTTCATTGCAGTGGTTAAGACAGGTGATGAACCGGGAAATTTTTCAAAAGCAAAACGAGGGATTTTGGTGACAATATAATCGATAGAGGGTTCAAATGACGCTGGTGTTATACCACCCGTAATATCGTTTTTAATTCATCAAGTGTATAGCCAACCGCTAATTTGGCTGCCACCTTGGCAATTGGAAAACCTGTTGCTTTTGAAGCAAGTGCTGAAGAGCGTGAAACACGTGGGTTCATTTCAATGACGATTAAACGACCATTTTCGGGATTGACAGCAAATTGTACATTAGCTCCACCGGTTTCGATGCCGATTTCACGCAATACGGCAATTGAGGCATTGCGCATGATTTGGTATTCTTTATCAGTTAAGGTAAGAGCAGGGGAAACGGTAATAGAATCACCAGTGTGGACACCCATAGGATCAATATTTTCAATGGAACAAACGATAATACAATTATCTTGTTTATCGCGGACAATTTCCATTTCATACTCTTTCCACCCCAAAACACTTTCTTCAATCAGAATTTCCGTTGTGGGAGATGCTTCAAGACCACGTTCAATTATTTCATAAAATTCAGATCGATTATAAGCGATACCACCGCCTGTGCCACCAAGCGTGAATGAAGGGCGAATGATAACTGGAAGGCCAATAATATCAAGAGCTTGAACTGCTTTTGCTGTGGCATGTGCTATATAACGTTGTTTACGATCAGCTTCTGTATGATACCAATTGTGATCAAGTTTTTCTAATGCTTGCTCAAGTGCGTCACCGGAAAGTTCAGTTTTCAGTTCATTACGTCTTTTTTCGTATAATCGACGATCTTCTTCTTTGAGTTCGGTTGCATTGGCTAACATAGAACGCGGTGTTTCTAAACCGATTTTTGCCATTGATTTGCGAAATAAAGCACGATCTTCGGCTTTATCAATAACGTCAGCATTAGCTCCAATCATTTCAACGTTATAGCGGTCTAAAATTCCCATACGCTTTAATGATAAAGCTGTATTAAGTGCTGTTTGTCCTCCCATAGTAGGTAAAAGAGCGTCGGGGCGTTCATAAGCAATAATTTTTGCGACTACTTCTGGGGTGATGGGTTCAATATAAGTTGCGTTAGCTAAATCTGGATCAGTCATAATGGTGGCAGGATTAGAATTGACTAGAATAATTCGGTAGCCTTCTTCCTTTAAAGCTTTACAAGCTTGTGTACCTGAATAGTCAAATTCACATGCCTGGCCAATAATAATAGGTCCTGCCCCAATAATAAGGATAGATTTTATATCTGTACGTTTTGGCATGTTTTTTCCTATCACAAATTTCTGTGCGCGGTTGTGGCAGGCAGAATATTGAAAATTTTAAGGCTAAAATCACTTTATAGGTTAATAAACGAAGAAAGTAATCCATAAAATGTTTTTTCCATTGCTTTTTTATAAAAATTGGAAATCAATATCTTCTTTATTGTGATAAACTTTATATAGCTGTGAAAGTGTGTTTTTTGATAAAAAAGACAATAATGCATTGGAAAAAAGCACGTTCAAATCAGTGTATTGAAGACTACCGTGTTTGGAAGATATAAACAGCTGCTGATCGTAAATAGAATTTAGACAGATAGAAATTAAGCTGTTTGTCTGCAGCAATAACTGTAGCATGCTTATGCTGATTATCCTTATTAAATTTTTGGATGATGATTTTGATTGTGTTCTCTTTAGTGATGACGTTCAAAATAGAGCTCTCTTTATAAACACGGTGATAAATGTTCAACATTGCTAGAAAGATACTTGGCTGTAATTTTCTGCTGATATAACACGTGTTCGCAAGAACTTATATTGGTATTTATTTGTAGATTGCATCTTTGTTGTTGGTTTTATCACTATTTGGCTGATTGTAGTTTTTATTTTAATGGTGCATTCCAAACTAAATAGTGATACCAAAATCGCACACTGCGGTATTTTCTGAACTTACGTTATTGTGTATGGATTTGATTGTTCTTTTAAGAAATAACCTGCATAAATATGCAATGGGTTTATAGCAATTTTAATATTTCTTGTATGGATAGAATTGCAAAGGTTGTTACATTAAGATTTTGATTGATTTAACCAACAAAAAAGATTTTTCAAAAATGATGGTGTAAGAATACTAAACGTGGGCAACAAAATTAATGATAATGTTTTGAAAAAAACATACACGGTTATGGAGTTTTGAGATTTATTCAAACTTCTTACGTGTGGTGAATAGTTTAGACATGGTTATAAAATTTAGTAATAAGTAATTTATATTATATTTTTTATGTTTTCCGTAACCTTTTTTATTTTGCTATTGTTATATATGGAACTCGAGTTATGTTTTTGGGCGGCTCTAAAAATAAGTAAGGTCTAAAAAACAGGGGCGAAGAAATATGCATACTGTGAAAGATCGAAAGCTTGATCCGAAGTTTATCCGTAGTGGGCTCATTATAGTTTTTATTACTCTGTTATTAGATATTATTGGTATTGCAATTGTTAGTCCTGTTTTGCCTGAATATCTTCGTTATTTGACTGGAGAGGATCTTAGTAAGGTTTCCATAAATGGGGGTATATTACTGGCAGTCTATTCAGTAATGCAATTTTTGTTTGCTCCCTTGATTGGTAATTTTTCTGACCGCTATGGTCGGCGTCCTATTTTGCTTATTTCTATTATCAGTTTTGCTATTGATAATTTTATATGCGCTATAGCATGGAGTTATTCTATGTTGTTTATTGGGCGTCTTTTATCGGGGATAAGTGGTGCTAGCTTTGCAACTTGTTCAGCTTATTTAGCAGATATATCAGATGATAAAACTCGTACACGTAATTTTGGTATGATAGGAATGGCATTTGGAGTAGGATTTATTATAGGCTCTCTTATTGGTGGCTTTTTAGGCCAATTTGAGTTGCACTTGCCTTTTTATTTCGCAGCTGCTTGTTCATTTGTTAATTTTATTTTTGCGTGGTTTATGCTTCCAGAAACTCTTGCTATGCATGATAGACGCCGTTTTGATATTAAGCGTGCTAATCCTTTAGGTGCACTTTTGCAACTTAGACAATACCCAGCAGTTATTTGGATGTTGTTAGCTTTTTTCTTTATTGGCTTGCAGAAGCTGTATGGCCGAGTGTTTGGGCATTTATTGCTAAAGAACGTTATGATTGGAGCACATTTTCTATTGGATTGTCTTATAGTATTTTTGGTGTAGGCCAGATTGTTGTGATGGTTCTTATTTTACCATATTTTTCTAAGCGCTGGAGCGATTGGCACATGACTATGATAGGACTCTTTTTTGCATTAATTGCTATGCTTGGTTATATGTTTGCGGTGCAAGGGTGGATGGTTTATGTCGTTTTTGTATGTACAGTGCTTGAATATCTTGTTCACGCACCTATACGTTCTATTGCTGCAGCACAAGTACCGGCGAATGCACAAGGAGAATTGCAGGGAGTAATGACATCCATTACTTCGTTAAGCTTGATAATTGGGCCCATTTTTTATACATTTCTCTTTGAACAATTTACACATAAAAATGCAGTATTTCATTTTTCTGGTGCACCTTTTGCTGGGAGCTTCTGCATGCTTTTTTTAGCAATTTTAGTATTTGCTTTTTCGGTAAGACAGTCTCTAAAAGAACTTCCTAGAGATATTTTACCGAAATAATTCAATAAAATGTAACTCCTGTATTCTATAAACGAATTTAGCTATTTTGTTATTTCAAAGGCCGGTATGTTTGAATGTAGTAAAGGGATCAATGTTTGGTAAGAAATTCAAATTAATTAAGCTGTTTTTTATATTCTACGATCAGATTATGAAAACGCTGGAAAAGATATTGACTGTCTTGTGGTCCAGGGGAAGCTTCAGGATGATGTTGGACAGAAAAAACTGGTTTTCCAATAATCTGAATACCACAATTTGAGCCATCAAAGAGAGAAATATGTGTTTCTTCAACGTGTTTTGGTAGAGACGCTGCATCTACGGTGAAACTATGATTCATTGATGTAATTTCCACTTTTCCGGTGGTAAGGTCTTTTACAGGGTGATTTGCTCCATGATGTCCTTGATGCATTTTTATGGTTTTAGCTCCAACAGAAAGGGCAAGAAGTTGATGGCCAAGACATATGCCAAAAAGTGGGATATTACAGTCAATTAGTTTTTTTATAGTTGGAACTGCATACGCGGCTGTGGCAGATGGATCTCCTGGTCCATTGGAAAGAAAAATGCCATCAGGATTCATTGCCAGAATTTCTTCTGCGTTTGTATGTGCTGGCACAACAGTAATACGCGCACCTTGTGTTGCCATAAGGCGGAGTATATTGCGCTTAATGCCATAATCAATCGCAACAATATGAAAATTGCATTTACTATTTGTACCGTAACCTTGATTCCAAGTCCATGCTTTTTCACTCCATTCCATCAACTGGTGTGATGTCACTTTTTTTGTGAGGTCGAGATTAGTGATCCCTAACCATTTTTGCATACGTTTTTTTAAAGCACTGAGATCAAAATTGCCATTTAAATCGTGAGCAATAATAGCATTTTGCGCGCCTTTTTCACGGATAAGAACAGTTAGTGCACGTGTATCAATGCCGCAAATTGCAATGATTTGACGCATTTTAAGCCATTGATTTAAGTTTTCATTCGCACGATAATTAGAGGGCTGAGTAATATCTGCTTTTAAAATAGCACCAACTGCACCATGGTGATTGGTTGGTGTAAGATCTTCAATATCTTCACTATTTATACCTACATTGCCTATATGAGGAAAGGTAAAATTAACGATTTGTTTAGTGTATGATGGATCGGTGAGAATTTCTTCATAACCTGTCATGGCAGTGTTAAAACATATTTCTGCTTCAACAATACCCGTAGCTCCTGCACCTTTACCTTCAATAATGGTTCCATCGGCTAATACTAAAAGAGCTGTAGGTTTGCTCGTACACCAAGGTTTGGGAGATAGAATGGTTTGTGTCATAGTGTGTGTTCACAGTTCGACGTCATACGGAAACCGCAGCCATAGCAGATGCTATATATTATCTTGTAATGTTTTGCTTAATTTTAAAAGTATAAGTATATTCCATAAATAGGTAAAGCCCCATTTTAGATTTTCTAAGACTTTTGTTATTATTATGCATTGTAAGATATTAAAGAGTACTGAAAGAGTATGTATCCATTTGAACAAAATTGGATAAATTTATGTTGTATTGATTAGGTTAATAGAGCACTCCAAATGATTTTGTAGAAGAAAGAGAGAACATATTTTGCTCTACGTTACTTAATGCATATTATGTGATTAATGAATATCAGAGTATTTAGAGTGTTTGATAATGGTGAAAAAAAACTAAGATGGTAGCTAGAAATACTTTTTTTAACAAAAATGGTTGTTTTAGAAATCAACACGTATTTATGAATAAACTGATATCTTGAAGTTTAAAATGCAAGTAAAAGGGATTGTTACTTGCGATCTCTCTACTAGTTAATAGGATACAAGGTGATTAGGTTTTTGTGATATTTTAGGTAACAAGAGTTAAAAAATTATGTAATATAAAATGGGTAAGTTATAATTCTGTTTAAAAAGACAATTACATAGATTAAGTAGATTTTAAAGGTTATAATGATAGTGTTTTATAAATACTTAAACAAGTTTATCAAACTGATCTAAGAATATCTCAAGCTGTTTTTATAACTAGTAGGGCGTTAAGCTAGTAAAGAGTATGGTATGTTATTATAAATAACACGCGTCTATATAAATATTATAAAGGACGTGGTAAAAGTAAGTTAAATTAATGAGTTTTCATTGATGAAGGGCAATGGATAAGGTGTCTGTTATTTATTGTATACTACATTTCTTTTCAAGATATTGATTTTTCTTATTTATTTAATTTTGTATATTGGTGAAGCAGTTAAAAACAGTTCAGTCAACAATAGTGGTTTGTTTGCTAGCCGCAAACGAGAACGACGCGCCCATAGTGCATCTTTTCGGCCAATATGAATGTAATCACGGGTTAATTCTTTACTGTTAAATAAATAACGTCCCAGAGGTACATTTCCCAAATTTGTTAGTTGACTGTGGTCATCTAAAGTTTCTTGTGGGATTACTGTACGCCCTAAAAGCCAAGGCTGATTATCTCCCATTAGTACAATTTCGCGCAGCCAATAACGGGTAGTATCAGGCAAATGCTCGGCCTCTTCTTCTAGTTCATCATAAGTAATGAAGCATTCACGTTGTGGTTCAATATGTATCTGAGTACAGTAACATTCCAAACGACGAGTCATAGAGCCTGATTCCATCAGCCAATCTTTGATAGTAATAGGTACTGAAAGGTTTTGATCAGATAACCACTTTAGTGGTGGTAAAATGGAGTTTCTAGTACTCGACATGATTTAATGTTTCTAAATGGGTAGAGATTGTTAAAGTGCCTATTATAAAGCTTTCAATTATAATGTAGAAATATAAAAAGCAGCAAACTGCTAAGATGGGTATAAAAAACGGATTATTGGTTTTATGACTATAGTTTTTAGTATTTTGTCGATAAAAAAATTTAATAGTATGATTAGCGTATTTTAGTTTAGTTTAAGAATTTTGATTGTTGATATTATACTATTTTGCATTATTTCATGCAGGAAACGCTAGTGATTTGAATGTGAATACAGTAATTTCATACTAAACACGGTTAGTATTTAAGTAATTTGCTATGTAGAGCAAGCTTTTGGAGAATATTAGCTAGTGTGTTGAAAAAATATTCTTTTTTCGTATTTACATCAAAATTTTATCATTGATTACGCTTTTAAGGTTTTAGTCGTTAATGAATCGATATTAATTCTAGTAGGATAATCGTTGTGCTGAATGGTTACTTTCTGTATTTAGCTGGTAGATTATAACTTTTAAAACTAAGATAGAATTTTAGGATAGCTTAAAAAGGCACCAAAAGGTGCCTTTGAAACTAAGCATTTTATGGTCGGATTTTTCGACCGACCCATATAAGAATGCAGGCGCCGATGAAACCTGAAATCAGGTAACCAAATACACCAACAAAAGTAACACCAAAAAGGCCAAAAAGAAAGCTAGCCAATGACGCTCCAATAATTCCTAGGATAATGTTTAAAAATATTCCTGTTCGACTGTTCATGAAATATTGTGCAGCCCAACCTGCAAGACCACCAATGATAATGGCTGCAATCCAGCCGATGTTTGCATCTTCCATTACGCTCTCCTTTGCCTGAATTAAACTGTAAATTCTAGTTAGGGTAAGCTTTTTAAAGGTCAAGTCTTGCTTGTTGTTTAGAAAGGTTATGGAAGCGAGAACTTTGGGGTAGTTCCTGTTCTTCTAAAATGGGATAGACCATAGAAGAGAGAAGAGAATTAATTTGTTTTAGATGATGCACACTATCAAGATATAAATTGGATATTTCTATATTTTGGATATTAATTTCATGTAAGTATTTGAATTTTTTAAGCTCATTTCTTTTTCTAAATTACGGAGCTGATTTTTTTGCGCTAATAAATTATGTACAGTATGGGTATCGCATGAGATGAGAATATTAAATGCAATATGCACATTAGCTAAAACAGTTGTATGGGGACAAGGCGGATCATTTCAACTATTATGAGTGAATTGTGGATTTTTTTGTTTTTTTAACAAGCATATTGTAAATAATAATATTTCCTTCTTGATCTATTTTTAGATATTGCGCTTGGAGGTTTTTGAGTTTGAAGAGCTTCTTCATTCGATAATTTTTGCCTTGCTAAGAGTGCAAAGTAAAGTTTAATTGTGGTGTGTTTTTTGTTCAATATAATATTAATTGATTAAGCTCATATACGATGGAGTGATTTGGATTTTCATAAAATTCCATTTTTTGCAGCATTATAATTAACAAGATCACAGATATGGAGCACTTCTCACACATGACATTAGGAAACGCTGCAATTAGGCGATTAAGAACATTATCATCAAGAGCTGTTTATTTATTAAGTCAGGAGTTTTTCAGGCTGCATTTGTACTTATATGAATAAGTTTAGTGATTGTTTTTTAAACTCATCTTGATAGTGTTTTTTTGCAGGAAGGGCGAACATATTAAAATTTCAAATGTAGGCATTGATGATTTAAGTATTAGTATTGTCGTCCAACTATGTAATTGGGTAGTTGGAAAAAGGAATAAGATAAGAGTAATGGTTAAACCAGCTCCACGTATGAGTAAATTACCCAATGTGATAATTGCCTAATATGATAAGACGAGTATTAAAGGGAGCATTGCGCGTTAAAATAGAATTATGAAAGAAGAACTTGGATTAATGCTAAGGACCATTACGATGATAATTTGGTATGAGTAAGATCATAATTAGCAAAATTAATTAACAATGATTCTTGTAATAGAATGGAATGTAAAAGATAAGTTACGACTGCCACCAACAACAAACAGAGGTAGAATCTGTTGAAAGATAACTGATGATGGTATTAGGCAAAACGCATTATCACATAAAGGTTTTATAGCAGCGCTTATCATACCAATTTTTATTTACACCATGCGTGTGTAACCTTAAAGAAATAGAGAAATACCATCTGTAAGATGAATAATTACCAATAAGCTATTTGTTGATACTTTTTCTTTCCTTGTTATGTTGAGAATGTAGTTCGATTAAAAGAATTCATATAATTAAGACTTACGGTTTTTCTTGGTTTCAAATACGTGAACAAAATCATAGCCACTTGGGTTTTGAAAAAGCTTAAGATCAAAACTAGGGAGGATGGAATAAAGATGGTCAAAAATATCAGCTTGAATTTGTTCATACTCTATCCAAATAGTGGTGTTCGTAAAACAATAGACTTCTAAAGGCAAACCATTCGGTGTAGGGGATAATTGCCGTATCATGAGAGTCATATTATTTGTAATGTTTGGGTGATTTTGTAAATAAGATAAAACATAAGCGCGAAAAGTTCCAATGTTGGTTAAGCGACGAGTATTAGCTGGTATATCGCGGTTTTTATCTAATTGAGCATTCCATTCATTAATTTCCGGTAATTTTTTTGCAAAATAGTTTTCTAACAGATTAAATTGCATCAAGTATTCTTGTTCTTCTTCTCTATAGAATCGGATACTGGATTGATCAATGAAAAGAGACCGTTTAATACGTCTTCCACCTGATTCTTGCATGCCACGCCAATTTTTAAAAGGATCGGTTACAAGTTTACGAATAGGAACTATGGTAATCGTTTTATCAAAATTTTGAACTTTGACGGTATGGAGTGCAATTTCAATTACATCTCCGTCTGCACCAAGATTGGGAATTTCAATCCAATCGCCTACACGTACCATATCAGTAGATGAAATTTGAATACTTGCAACGAGGGAAAGAAGCGTGTCTTGGAAGACTAAAATTAAGACAGCTGCCATCGCACCAAGACCGGAAAAAAGGATAAGAGGAGAGCGGTCAATCAATTTAGCTAATATTAAAACAGTGGCAACAGTGAAAAGCGCAATTTTAGCGATTTGAATATAACCTTTTATTGGTTTTAACCGCGATGTTGGCCGTTGTTCATAAAGGGTATTAATAATATTAAGGAGTGCGGAAATTATTAAGACAATAACAAAAATAATAAAAGCATTGGAAACATTACGAATAATGGTACTAAGTGGATTAGGTAATGTAGGGATAAAATTAACACCGATTGAGAAAATAAAGGCTGAAGCAGTATTAGCCATGTGCCGAATGGTGTACTCAGTGTCATTAGTTGTATCTGCCGGAAGAAAAGAAAAAAGCTGTTTTGCTTTATGAATAAGCAATTTGCGTACTAAAATATTAATTAAAATAGCAATAAGAGTAAGGATAATAAGCCAAGAAATAGTCTCTAGTAATGGATATTGAGCAAGAAATTCGGTCACTTTTCTATCTCCATTTCTCAAATTATTTAGGGTTGATCACTTGGAATTTGTCAACCATTTAAGAGAAGTATTGGAATTATGCTTCAAAGTAGTTAAACATACAAAAAGAATTTAAAACTCTGTGAGATATAATGCGTTTTCCACCTGATTTTCTTGATGAGATCCGCAGCCGATTACCAATTTCAACGGTTATTAGCCAAAGGGTGACATTTGATCCTCAAAAAAGCAAGCCCGCACGAGGAGATTTTTGGTTTTGCTGCCCGTTTCATGGTGAAAAAACTCCAAGTTTTCACTGTAATGATCGTAAAGGCTGTTATTATTGTTTTGGTTGTGGTGTAAGCGGTGATGTTTTCACTTTTCTTTGTGAACTTGATGGATTGCAGTTTGTAGAAGCTGTAGAGCGTTTGGCTGATCTTGCAGGTATGAAACTACCTCTCCTTGATCCACAAAGTTATGAACGTGAAATGCAGAAAGCCAGTCTTTATGACGTTATGGGAATGGCTACGGATTTTTTTCAATCTAGCTTGCATGATAAAGGAGGAAAACAGGCACTTTATTATCTTAATGAACGTGGCGTGACGCCAGAGCTTATAAAACGCTTTCGGATTGGTTTTGCTCCAATAGGGCGTACGGCTTTAAAAGAAGCGTTAAGTATGCGTGGTGTTTCAATAAAGCAGATGGAAGATTGTGGTCTTCTTATATCGGGTGAGGATGTTACAGTTCCCTACGATCGATTTAGAAATCGTATCATATTTCCTATTGAAGATTTTCGTGGGCGTGTGGTGGCTTTTGGAGGACGCACGTTAGATAAAAGCGTGCGAGCAAAATATCTCAACAGTCCTGAAACGGTACTTTTTCATAAGGGGAATATGCTTTACAATGCAGCTTCTGCTCGCAAAAGCAAACATTTCATGGGAAAGGAAAAAGCATGTTCTATTCTCGTCGTTGAAGGCTATATGGATGTTATTGCGTTAACAAAGGCTGGTTTTGAGAAAGTGGTAGCGCCTTTGGGTACAGCATTAACAGAGGAACAGATTGCGCTTTTATGGCAGATGGAACCTGATTGTGTTTTTTGTTTTGATGGAGACGATGCTGGTTTAAAAGCTGCTTTTCGTGTAGCTGATCGTGTGCTACCCCTTTTAAGGGTTGGGGTATCTGTACATTTTATTTTATTGCCGCAAGGTGAAGATCCGGATGAAATTATTCGTGCTGGGGGTGCTCCTCTTTTTAATTCTTTTTTACAAAAATCAATTCCACTGATTGAACTTTTATGGTGGCGTGCTACTTATGGACAACGTTTTGAGACACCAGAAACGCGAGCAGCACTGGAACGAAGACTTAAACAAGAGGTCTTTACGATTAAAGATGAAGATGTACGTCGTTATTATTTTCAAGATATAAAGAAACGGCTTTTTGATTTTTTTTCTCCTCCTTTTTTACAAAAAAAGAATGTGGGAGGATATGGTAAAAACCAAAAAGATGGAATATTTAAAGGACAGTCTTTTTCTACTTTAGAAAATTCTAATATAGTGCGTAATTTGCCGCATTCTATTCCTTTGCGTGAGGCAGTTATTTTACTAATTTTAGTTCACTATCCTGATCTTTTGTATGAGAATTTTGAGGTTCTTTCTGAATTAGAATTAAAAAATACCGAGTTAATAAATTTTCATCAATCGATGCTGGAAATTCTTGGGAGCCAGCAGATTCATGATAAAACAGTCATGATTATGCTTTTAGAAGAAAAAGGGCAAAAAGCTATTTTAGAACGTATGAGAAATCTTGTGCAAAGCGTTGGTATGCGTACTACTTTTACTAAAGCTCCCATAGAAGATGCTCGTGCTGTATTAAAACAAGCTATCTACTTGCATCTTCGAGAACACCACCTACATAAGAGATTACAGGATATTGAGGAACAACTCATGGAAAATCCTAAAAATGAGGTTTTTGATTTACTGCGTGAGACGAAAACTGAATTGGAGCAAATGCGAGCAACAGAAGCTTTAATTGAAGGGTTTGGATGTTGGTTTGATGAAGAAATAGACGAGAGTGAGCCAAATGAGATAAAATGATTCGCTTTTTTAAAGCGAATCAGTCACCAAAGTCTAATGTGAAAAAAATCTATTGTAAGAGACGGCATTTTTGTGAAGAATGACGAGTGAATTTTAAAAAAAGCGGAAATTGATTCTTACTATGGAGTGTAAAGATTATCTCAAAAGAGCTGAGTGTGTCGGGGAAACTTCTGGAGTTTTCCCGCGTTTTTATGTGGGTAAAAGCGTATGTTAAAGTGTGTCTTTGAAAATGAGGATTTTATCCTAAGATAAAATGCATATGAGAAATTGTTGACGCGCTAAATGAAAACGCAAAAAGCTGGTCACGTGAAATCTAGTAGTGATCAAGTGGAGTTAATGGTATGGCAACAAAGGCTAAACAAAAAGATAGCGTGGCAGAAACGGGCCAAGTAAGTTTGGACAGTCCTCTTCTTGATTTTTCCGATGATGCTATCAAAAAGATGATTAAACTCGCCAAGAAAAATGGTTATGTGACAATGGATGAGTTGAATGCAGTTCTTCCTTCTGAATCAGTTACATCTGAGCAAATTGAAGATACATTGGCCATGCTTTCTGAAATGGGGATTAATGTTGTAGATGATGAAGATGAAGTCGATTCTGAACCTTATGAGGAAGAAATTACAATAGAAGGTGGTGATTTAGTGGAAGCCACCAGCCGATCAATTGCAACAATATCGAAATGTGATACGACAGATCGGACTGATGATCCGGTGCGCATGTATTTGCGTGAAATGGGAGCAGTTGAATTACTTTCACGTGAAGGTGAAATTGCTATTGCTAAGCGTATTGAAGCAGGGCGTGAAACAATGATTGCAGGGTTATGTGAGAGCCCTTTAACATTTCAAGCCTTAATTATATGGCGTGAAGAATTAAATGAGAAGCGTATCCTTCTTCGTGAAATTATTGATCTTGAAATGACTTATGCTGGTCCAGAAGCCAAACAGGCTCCTGCTATTGAACGCAGTGGAATGGAAAGAATAAAAGAGGAAATGCCGTGTTCTAATATGCATGATGTAGATGATCTTGCAGCAGATATTGGTGTTGAAGATGAAGAGGAGGATGAAGTTAGCTTATCGCTTGCAGCGATGGAAAATGAACTGTGTCCTCAGGTTATGGAAACTTTAGATTTTATTGCTGAGACGTATGTAAAACTGCGAAAATTGCAAGATCAACACGTTGAAAGCAGTTTAGCAGATTGTAAAGAGGATGCTCTTTCCGCTTCTCAAAAAAAGAAATGCACTCAATTGAAAGCTGATTTAGTTCAAGCAGTAAAATCTCTTTCTTTGAACCAAAATCGTATTGAGGCGTTGGTTGAACAGCTTTATGATATCAATAAACGGTTGGTTCATAGTGAAGGTAAATTGAAGCGGCTTGCTAACAACTATGGAGTTGGACACGAAGATTTTTTAAAAGAATATCAAGGCCGTGAATTAGATGCAGATTGGATTAATTATATTGCGACTTTGCCGGGGTCTGGCTGGAAAGAATTTTCAACTCGTGAAGCCAAGGTAATACAAAGTTTGCGCAGTGAAATACAAAGCCTTGCGCAAGAAACTGCTATTTCAATTGGGGAGTTTCGTCGAATTGTTACGCAAGTACAAAAAGGTGAGCGTGAAGCGACAATTGCTAAAAA
Source organism: Bartonella sp. WD16.2 (assembly GCF_002022505.1). Taxonomy (NCBI): domain Bacteria; kingdom Pseudomonadati; phylum Pseudomonadota; class Alphaproteobacteria; order Hyphomicrobiales; family Bartonellaceae; genus Bartonella; species Bartonella sp. WD16.2. The sequence continues at coordinate 1,044,779 of NZ_CP019781.1, read as the reverse complement.
GGAAATGGTGGAAGCCAATTTACGTCTTGTGATTTCAATTGCAAAAAGATACACTAATCGTGGTTTACAGTTTCTTGATCTTATTCAAGAAGGCAATATCGGCTTGATGAAGGCGGTCGATAAATTTGAATACCGGCGTGGATACAAATTTTCAACTTATGCAACATGGTGGATTCGTCAGGCAATTACGCGTTCGATAGCTGATCAAGCGCGCACCATTCGTATTCCTGTTCATATGATTGAAACTATTAATAAGATTGTTCGTACATCACGTCAGATTTTACATGAAATTGGGCGTGAGCCTACACCGGAAGAATTGTCTAGCAAGCTTTCTATGCCATTAGAAAAAGTGAGAAAAGTGCTTAAAATTGCAAAAGAGCCTATTTCACTTGAAACACCAGTTGGTGATGAGGATGATTCTCATTTAGGTGATTTCATTGAAGATAGAAACGCGTTATTGCCGATTGATGCAGCCATTCAAGCTAATTTACGAGATACAACAACTCGCGTACTTGCTTCACTAACGCCGCGTGAAGAACGTGTTTTGCGGATGCGTTTTGGTATTGGGATGAACACTGATCACACGTTGGAAGAAGTTGGTCAGCAGTTTTCAGTTACACGTGAGCGTATCCGCCAGATTGAAGCCAAAGCGCTTCGTAAATTAAAGCATCCTAGCCGTTCACGGAAATTACGCAGTTTTCTTGATTCTTAATGATGTTACAGCATATTTCGAAAATGTACCGTTTATTGTGATGTAAAATTTACTGTGTCATTTTTGAAAAACTTTTTAAAAAGGATAAAAAGCATACTGAATAATTCAAGAAGATTCATTGTGCAAGCAATATAGTGACTTAAATATTTATTACTACGCTCTCGTGAAAAAACTAGTTTAAAATCATGGAAATGATCTGCAAAGAAATAAAAAGAAATAAATGGTGTCATAAAAAGTGTTATTTGTACATGTAGGTGAAGTTTGACTCCAGCGGAGATGGTGTTGAGTATGCTTCATATTGAAGTGTGTCAAATTATAGGTAGACACACAAAAAATCTCTTTTTTATAAAAACTATTCATAAAATGGTTTATACAAGTTATAGTTGTAATGAAAATTTTGTTTAGTTTTTGTTAGTAATTGTAATCTGTAAAGTATTTACAATTAGGTATTGTTTTTGAGTTTAAGTTCATTTGTGATAATGATATCTTTATAAGGTGTTTTTTGTATGAGATTTTTTCTAAGGATGTCTTTTATCTTTGTTGAATTAATCTTTGGGAAGATTATTGGGAGTAGAATGAATATGGGTGGTATTAGGCTAGCTTAGAGATGTATAATGTTACAGGGGCGACATTGTACTTTATTTGCGTTTTTGCGTAAATTTCTTATTTTTAGATAAAGAGTATAGTCGGATTTATGAGTAAAGAGGCTCCCTTTTGGAAAGTTAAAAATTAGAAGAGATGTCCATTGTTGAGTGGGAGAGTCTCTGTGATGGTTGTGGCTTTTGTTGTTTGCATAAAGTAGAAGATGAAAACACCGGTTATATTTATACAACTAGCGTTGCTTGCCATCTTTTAGATATGGAAACTTGTCAGTGTCAAAATTATGCTCATCGTAAATCAATAGTTCCGGATTGTGTATTATTGGATATTGCAACAGTAAAAAAAGTTCATTGGCTGCCAAAAAATTGTGCTTATCGGTTAATTAATGAAGGGAAAGACCTTCATTGGTGGCATCCACTTATATCAGGAAATCGCCAAACGGTACATCAAGCACAATTCTCTGCACACGGGAAGATTGAAGTTCACGAAAATGAATTATCATCTGACGAGGCTTATCTTCAGTATATCACCGGCATTTTATATGAGGGCTGGTGATACAATTTTTTATGTATTGTTTTATGTACGAATTAACGACGATACCTTATTTAGTCGATAGAAAATGTTACAGTGACACTGACATTATAGTTCAATTCACCGTTTGAAAAATTTGTATCTGCATAGCTTGCAAATTGTGCACTTCTGCTTAAACGCTGTGTTGGATGAAAGCTATTATTATTTTCATTAATTTCAATGATTTTACCCAATTTTAAATTAGCTGCTTGTGCTAAAGTTTTTGCTTTTTCAATAGCTTCAGCAATAGCTTTTTGACGCGCTTCTTTATAAAAGGGTTTTGTATCGGCATTGGTAAAGGTAATTCCCTGAACAGAATTAATACCAAGAGATATTGCTTGATCAAATATTTTACCAACGTTAGCGAGATCGCGGATACGTACTGTTAAAGAATTGGAAACTTCATAGAGGTTTTCGTTGTTTTTTTGTTCTTGCTGTTTATCTGGGCTAGACTGATAAATAGACAAATTTGATGTTTGCAAGTCATGTTCTTGAATGTTATTCTTTTTAAAGAGTCCACAACACTATTCATAAATTTATTATTGTCCGCTAATGCTTTTTGAGCGGTTTTATCATAAGTAACAATAGATAGATTGATAATTGCCATATCTGGTGTTGCTTGGCTTTCACCTGTTGCAGTAACTACAATAGTTGAATTTTTCATTGTACATTCTTCTGCGTGTACAGAGAATGAAGTGGTTAGTAATGTTAATGCTGCTAACGTGAAAATTTTAATTAGGTTAGTATTTCTTAGCTGGAAAATTATTTGTGTCATATTCATTTTTACTCCTTTTGTTTATAAATTTTTACTTTTCCATTTTTGGGAATCATTGTAAAGAATTAAGATACTGAGAGATAGAAAATGAGAGAAACTTAAAAAAGTGAATTATAATTCAAGCAGTCTCTTGTATTATAAGACATTTTAGTTTAGAGAAAAATGGCCTGTAGGGCCTGTAGCTCAATTGGTTAGAGCCAGCGGCTCATAACCGCTTGGTTGGGGGTTCGAGTCCCTCCGGGCCCACCATTCCCTTTTTTTGATTTATAACCCTTGATTTTATTATATTATAATAGTCTTCTGGGCTTAGAAGTTATCTAGTAAGTTAAAATATCTTTTTAAAGTAAAGATGTGCATAGCTGCTTATTTTGTTGATTTTTTGATTCCTATCTAGCATATTTTTGTAGTTTTGTGATTAATTTGATTAAGTTTTCTGATTAATACTTTGGTATAAAGTGCTTGTTGTATTCTGTTAGTTGATTGCAATATATTCCTCTGCTATTTTTCGCACAAAAACGTATAATTTTATTAAATTTCAAAAGTTTTTGAGGGAAGGGGGGTATTTTAAATAAAGCTATTAACTTTTAAAGATGCTCACTCCAATAACTAAGTCTTTCTTTTATCATTCATAATATATGCATTTTTATGTGCTATAAAAAGTAGAAGTAAGGTTTTATTATCGAATCTATAAAATAAATTATATGAATGATTATGATATTAATGAAACGAAAATTGAAAAATTCATAAGTATTCATTTAGTGAACATGAAACATATTTAGGAACAGCAATTCTTTTTAAAATATGGGTTAAAAACCGCTATTATAAAAATAAAAAATGAAAGGGGGGTCTTTTTTAAAGGGATAAGGCTGGTTATTTTTTAGGTAGGGATAAACAGAAAAAATTTTAAAACAGCTTAAACTTTATCAATATAGTAAAAGCAAAATACTATTTTCCAGGTTGATAAAGTTTAGGCTATTTTTATTTGAAATAAAGCTTATTAGTTAGCGGTTGTTTCTTTGTGTGATATGCTTCGAATAAGTAAATCGATAAACAAACTAAGAGCATAAGAGTTGGCCATATTTGCTTTTATATTGACCAGAGAAGTAATTGCCTTTGGATTGAGACCATTGGATATACCTTGTGTTAGAAGATATTGCTGTAATTTTCATAAGAATTTTCAATCTTTTTTTGATTTATTGTATCATTATGATCATTTTTGGTAAGAATATCTTCAATTGCTTCAATTTTTTTAATAAAATAATTCCAATCAAATTCACTTCTAGTACATTCGGTGTCGAACATTTTTCCTTGTCCAGTTAAAAGCCAATTAATGTTGACTCCGTACAACGTGCGATATGCTTGTAATACGCTAAGATTGGGTTCTCTTTCTCCACGCTCATAAAAGGCGATAGAATTTTTTGTCATGCTAAAATTTTTAGCTAATATTTCACGTGACGGATCGCCTAAAGCGAGGCGTATGTGACGTAAACGTTTTCCAAATACAGTTTTTGCTTCAGTTTCAGGACGTGCCATGAATTATCTCCCTCAGTAAATCATCATGGTATGAGCTTTATTTATGCTAATAAAAGCACACAATGTATGAATATCTCATTACCTAATGTCAATATTTATTGACTTTTATTCCTCTTATTTTTTTAAATATTTAATAAATATTTGGATTAAATTTTAATTTTTGTATTTTATTATTATAAGAAATAACCTTTTTATTGGAAGAGATATAGGCTTTTTGATTTTTCTCTTGTTTTTTTGAGGAGAGATTCCATATAAATTTTACAGTGTACATTCGTTGTACTATCGATAGATGTAATCTTTCAGTCTTGTGATCTTTCAATATGATGAGTACCAGGATAGATTAAAGAGATGAATTTTGAGGCATGATCATGGCCCTATTAGGCTATTTTAGATGGGCTTTTTTCTTCACAATTATTGGTGTCTTTTGGGGTGGATTTGTTGGTTGGTTTGAGACGGGTAGTCTCATTGGTTTTTTTAAGTATTTTTTTATCTGCTGTGTTTTGGGAATTTTAGAGATTTCTTTATCTTTTGATAATTCTATTATCAATGCGCGTATCCTTGGAAGGATGGATCAGCTATGGTCTCGTCGTTTTTTGACATGGGGTATTTTAATAGCAGTATTTGGTATGAGGATTATTTTTCCATTATTGATTGTTGCTTGTGCAGCTTGGATTAATCCAATTGCAGCAGTCCAATTGGCACTATGGGAGCCACATCAATATGCTGCAATTTTAACAAATGCTCATGTAAGTATTACCGCTTTTGGGGGAACTTTCCTCATGATGGTTGGTTTAAAGTATTTTTTTGATCCTAAAAAAAAGGAGCATTGGCTAGCCTTTATAGAGAAACCAGCTCAAAAATTTGGTTCATTTGTTGGAGTTGATATTACTATTGTTTTGATTCTGATGTTGTTTTTCTCAGGGCAAACTACAACAGAAAATAAGCTGACTGTTTTATTTTCTATGCTTTATGGGCTTTTAACATTTTTAGTGGTTGAAGCAGTTAGTTCACTTTTGGATTCCCGAGAAAATACTTTAGTTACTATCGCTAAGGGAGGAGTGGGCTCGTTTCTTTATTTAGAAATTCTGGATGCTAGCTTTTCTTTTGATGGTGTTATAAGTGCTTTTGCTTTTTCACATAATCTTTTTATTATTGCAATTGGTCTTGGTATCGGTGCATTTTATGTACGTTCTATAACGATCATGTTGGTTGAAACAGGAACATTGTTGCATTACCGCTATTTGGAACACGGTGCTTTTTACGCAATTTTGGTACTTGCAATGATTATGTATATACAAATTATTATACCGGTACCTGAAGCATTAACAGGACTTATTGGCGCGTGTATTCTTGGTGTAGCATTTTGTTCCTCCATTCGCTTTAAACATAAAACATTATCTCCCAAATAATTTATTGTTTTGAGATGCAGATTCTACTAAAAACTCTTCTGTTTATTACCACAAAACAGGGCAGGGAAGCGATTTATAACGTCATTAAGAGCTCTATACCGGTTTCATTCATAGTTTTAAGCATTGTATTTAATGATCCATTTAGATCAATGCCGGCACAGGCGTTCAGTGAAACACTCACCTTAAAGCCGCATTTTACGGCGTGAAGTGCAGAAAATCCCACACAGAAGTCAGTAGCCAAACCACATATAATCAATTGTGTAAAACCGCGCTCTTTGAGGTAATTTTGTAAGCCTGTTGGCGTTTTTTGGTCATTCTCAAAAAAAGCAGAACAGCTGTCAATTTTCTGATGGTAACCTTTTCGAAGGATAAGTTGTGCTTTACCAACCATGAGAGACGTATGAAATTTTGCTCCTTGTGTTCCTTGTACACAATGATCGGGCCAAAGTGTTTGAAATCCGTAGTCAAGCTTAACTGTATCATAAAGAGATTTGTGAGGATAGGAAGAAGCAAAGCTGCAATGGTCCTTTGGGTGCCAATCTTGGGTTAAAATGACATGATCAAAACGGTTTATAAGGTCATTGACGGCAGGTATAATAATATCGCTTTGTGGGACTGCAAGTGCTCCTCCTGGTAAGAAATCATTTTGTACATCAATAACGATTAAGGCTTTTTTTTCCATAAATTTATTCCTGTAGGTGATTTTTTTGTTGTAGCCTTTTAAAGATTGTGTTGTGTCTTAAAGTTTTGAGATGATTTGGTCAATGTTTGTGCTTAAGCCAAAAGAAATGAATAGATCAGTTGTTACGATAATTTTTGTAATTTTGTGCTAATTTGTAACTGTGGATCAAAGCAATGCGCTGTTTAGCGATAAACTATGTGTTGATGCAAAGCTAACTAGAGCATTAGATGCTATAAATGTGTTCTTATTTTTTTGCAATTTAATCATATAAAGTAACATAGCGGGGATCATTGTATTTTTATGACATCAAAATGATAAAAAGGGGAGGAGGAGGGTATGATGTAAAGTCTGTAAGGTAAAAAAAGTGCATAGAGAGTTGGCTTTTCTTGTGTTTTTGTGTTGCACTAATAGGTTATTTAATATGATAAAATATAGTTTTTATCTGGTATGGAGAAAAGAGATCTAATAGTATAATTCAAATATAGCTTAAGTATATTTTCTTTTTGTACTTTGAGATAGTGTTTTCCTGCCTTTGGAGCGCAAAGTTAGGGCTTGTGAGATTAGAAAAAATATATCAATATAAAGCATAAAACTGTTAGAGCATTATTTAAGTATTGCTAATTGTGAAATTTAAGAAAAGCGAAAATAATACCTTCGAAATTCTTACCTTTAATCTCGTATAATATCAAAGAGAAATTTATGGCACGTCAATTTATCTATCATATGGCTGGAGTCAATAAGATTTACGGCAATAAGAAAATTTTGGAAAATATTCATTTATCTTTTTATCCAGATGCTAAGATTGGTATTTTAGGGCCAAATGGTGCAGGTAAGTCGACAATTTTACGTATTATGAGTGGGTTGGATAAAGAATATACAGGAGAAGCGTGGCTTTCTGAAGGAGCGCGTTGTGGTTATCTTCCGCAAGAGCCTGTTCTTGATTCAAGCAAGGATGTGTGGGGTAATGTGATGGAAGGCGTTGCAGATAAGCAGGCAATTTTAGATCGCTATAATGAATTGATGATGAATTACAGTGATGAAACAGCCGATGAAAGCGCTAAACTTCAGGATATTATTGACAGCCAAAATCTTTGGGATTTAGATAATCAAGTAGAAATGGCTATGGCCGCTCTTGGTTGCCCGCCAGGGGAGGAGGGTGTAACTAAACTTTCAGGTGGTGAAAGGCGGCGTGTTGCACTTTGTAAATTGCTTTTATCAAAACCTGATTTATTGCTTCTAGATGAACCGACAAACCATTTAGATGCTGAGACTACAGCTTGGCTTGAAAGGCATTTGCGTGAGTACCCAGGTGCAGTACTTCTGATTACGCATGACCGTTATTTTCTCGATAATGTGACGGGTTGGATATTAGAATTAGATCGTGGTAAAGGTATTCCTTATGAAGGAAATTATTCTGCTTATTTGAGTGCTAAAGCTAAACGTATGGCACAAGAGGGGCGTGAAGAAGCTGCTCGTCAACGTGCATTGTCCCGCGAAAAGGAGTGGATAGCTTCCAGTCCAAAAGCGCGCCAAGCAAAATCAAAAGCTCGTATTAGGGCTTATGATGAATTGGTTCAGGCTGCGCGTGAACGCCGTCCTGGGGATGCGCAAATTATTATACCAGTTGGTGAAAGATTGGGACAGGTTGTTATTGAAGTTGATAGTTTATCGAAAGCATATGGTGAGCGTGTATTAATTGATTCTCTTTCTTTCAAGCTTCCTGCCGGTGGGATTGTGGGAGTTATTGGTGCCAATGGTGTGGGGAAGTCTACCTTATTTAAAATGTTAACAGGGCAAGAACAGCCTGATTCAGGTAAAATACGCATTGGGGAAACGGTTCAGATGAGTTATATTGACCAGAATCGTGATGCATTGGCGGGAGATAAGACTGTTTGGGAAGAAATCTCTGGTGGAGATGACATTATTAAGTTAGGCAAATATGAAATGAACAGCCGTACTTATTGTGGTGCATTTAACTTTAAAGGTTCAGATCAGCAGCAAAAGGTAGCAAATTTATCGGGAGGACAGCGCAATCGTGTTCATTTAGCTAAACTTTTAAAAAACGGAGGTAATGTTCTTCTTCTTGACGAACCTACCAACGATCTTGATACAGAAACATTAGGTGCGTTAGAAGATGCACTGGAAAATTTTGCTGGTTGTGCAGTTGTGATATCGCATGATCGTATGTTTCTTGATCGGTTGGCTACTCATATTTTGGCGTTTGAAGGTAATGGTCATGTGGAATGGTTTGAAGGTAATTTTGCCGAATATGAAGCTGATAAACTTCGTCGTCTTGGTCCAGATTCTATTAATCTTAAACGTGTCAATTATAAACCTCTCGCCCGTTAACATTGCTTTTCTTATATAGATACTTGTACTCCTAATTTGTCAGTATAATACTTTTTGAAGATATCTAAGATCTGTGCTTTTATTTCGCAAAGTATAGGCGCTTGATTTAATAGAGCAGGGTATTAAAGGTTTTTGTTGTGATGAGTTGTCTAATTAATTGATATATTTGCTCGTTTATTGAAATGTGATCTATAAGACCTGTTTGTTATTTTAGGACTTTTGCTGCAGTAAATTATTTCTCGTAATCTTATACTAAAGATTAAACTTATTAAGAAGAATTTTATTAACACACTTTGAAATAAAAATGCTTCAAATTGGATCATTATAAATGTTTATTTGCCTAAATTTTTCCATTTTTACAAAGGTTAAGGCTATTTTTTGCTCTTTTTTTAATTAAGATGGTGAGAATTTCTTGTTGTTTAAAATATTTTATTTCATTGTAGAAAAATTGCATTAGCGATTATAATGGTTGATGTAATAAGACAATCGGGGAACCTCTCCCCCTCCCCCGCGTGGATCCCTAGATTGTCTGGCCCGGCTGAGAAATTCTTCAGCCGGGTTTTTTTTATTTAAGTTAAATTTGAATTCAGCGTGATATTGGTACATATGTCATTTTAGCAAATATAAATACCTATTTATAGTATGGTGTTTGGTACAGAAATGTTTGGAGTATTTTTTTTAGATATTTATGTTTTATTTTCAATAAGTAGTACAATTATTTTAAGTTAAAAGATGAAAAACGTTATATGAACGATTACAATTATAGTGTATTATAATGTTTAGGATCAAAAATGATAAAATTCCGCTGGCGTTGCCTTGTTATTCTAATTTTTCTTTTTTTGTGTGTTATGATAACTAGTTTTTTTGTTTATCGATTTGTATTTGGTGAGGTGAGTTCTTCACGCCAGACTGATACAGCAGATAGTGGGCTAAGATGGATGGCAGTATCTTTGCCGAATGTTCCAATGAATCTTTTTAAGGTAAGTTCTCAGCAAGAAAAAGGCATTGTTAAACAGGCACGTCAAGATGCGATTGCTGCTGCCCTTGCAAGCGGTCAGAATAATAAACAGGCACAACAATTTGGAAAAATTGCGGCTGCAGCTGCATTAGAAGTAATTTCTCATTCTCCTGTTGTTGATATTGGTTTTTAAGCATTTATCTATAGTAATTTAAGAACAATATATTTGAAGTTTGTTTTAAGAATGCTTTGTTGTATCCTTCTCCAGAATATAAAAAGCGTGAAAAATGCATTCCGAATTATTCGCTGTGTTATTGGGAATAAATGATAGGTAACTACTAAAATATTTTTTTATAAAAGTTTAAACTGTTTATCCATTTTAGCTGTATGAGAGGTGTGTAAATACGCGTGTATATGGGTGTAAGTGAGAATGTTTATTAGATAATGTTATTAGGGTGGTGTCAGTGATATAAATTGTTTATTAATCGGTATTGAAATTGTCAATGTTGGTTTTTACAGAATTATCTGAAAATAGACAGACACTGGTTATCAAGTTGTGTTTGAAAGCACTTAATAATATACAATTGAAAAACTGACTTATTAACGTATTTAAGTGTAATTTCTTATAAGAGTATTGGTTTTTAGAGAGCAGTTTTTATGGCATGAGCTTTGCTTAATTGGTGTTGGTTTTAAGTAAAACTGATGATTCTTTCTGAGGATGTTATATGATTAATGAATAAAAGGGTATTCATTAAAAGCATTCCTAGTTGGTATTAGATTTTATGATAGTAGATTTGGCAATAATGGAGTTTTTTATATCTGTACGCGATTAGTGATGGAGTTTTTCAGCATTATTTTTTTATTGCGTAAATTAGTATTGTAAATCTATCAAATGAATATGTTGCACCACTTTTTTTAACTCTTTTCTGGGTGAAATACGCCTTAAAGCTTTATAATTGTGATTAGACGTATTTTAATGAAAAGGGAAAGAATGCAATTTTGAAAATCTTTTTAAATGCAGTTTTTCCTCTATTTTTGTATTTTATGCGAAAGGACTTATACTGATATTGAAAGTTTAAGCTTAGACAGCAGTTTAATTGTTATTTCTTTTAAGATATTTGTCCGTTTTTATAAAGTTTTAATTCAAAAATTGCGTTTTAATATAAAGTTCTGATTAATTTAGCATAGGCTGTTGTTAGTATTAAGGTAATGGTAGTACGCATACAAAAATTTTTTGGTACAATAGTTTATCAGCGATGGATAGTCTCAATAACTCTGTATAAAGATCTTTATCATTCTTGAGGCAATTTTGAATACGGTGTACATTATTAGTACAAACACGTAAGTTAAGTAGTAATAATAGCTGTACACATTTTAAAATATAATGCTGGTCATGCTGCGAAAATGAGTTCTATTTTAGTTTTAAATATTGCTCAAGAGCTACAATCTATTTACTATTCTTAAAATAACACTATCATTTTTATAGTAATGGACGATTTAAATAGACTATGTAAAATATTTTAAAGGGCTATTTTCACTTTGTGAAAAATGTTTTATAAATTATCGGGTCAGTCGGCTGGGCAGCCGCGCTTGCTCGGTGTTTAAAAGTAGCAGGTGAGGAAAGTCCGGGCTCCATGGAAAAACGGTGCCGGGTAACACCCGGCGGGGGTGACCCTAGGGAAAGTGCCACAGAAAGCAAACCGCCTATTTTTATAGGTAAGGGTGAAAGGGTGGGGTAAGAGCCCACCGCGCACTCAGTAATGAGTGTGGCAAGGTAAACCCCACCGGGAGCAAGACCGAATAGAAATGACGCGCAAGCCTTAGCTTGCAGCCATTTTCCAGGTGAGTCATTTGGGTAGGTTGCACGAGGCGGGTGGTAACATCCGTCCCAGATGAATGGTTGCCATGTAGAGTGTAAACTTTACCATACAGAACCCGGCTTACAGGCCGACTGATATTTTATATGTAGTATTGGCACAAGTTTTCAGAAAAATTTATATTTAAATTGCACACTTAAAAAAATGTTTTTTAAAATTATAACATTTCTTTAAATATAATGAATTAATGTGTGCATTGGGATAACTTTAACTTCATTTTCTTTTGTTGAGATAAGTGTGAAAGTTAAGGTTTTGGTTATTGTGACATCATTTGCCATTAGTGGTTATTGATGCGGAAAAATATAAATCAAGATGGGTTATTTTGACAGGGCAGAGTAACGAAACTGAGCGCCATATTCCGGTATTGTTGCAGCCAGTTTTAGCTGCGCTTGCGCCATTAGCTGGGGCAAAGGTAATTGATGGTACCTTTGGTGCTGGTGGTTATACGCGTGCTTTGCTTGATGCGGGGGCAGATGTTATTGCTCTTGATCGTGATCCTCATGCAATCCGTGAGGGACAATTGCTTGTCGATCAATTTTTTCCACGTCTTCGTTTGGTGCAAATGGAATTTTCACGGTTGGATTGTGTGGTTGAAGAAAAAGTGGATGCAGTTATTCTTGATATTGGCGTATCTTCAATGCAGTTGGATGAAGCTGAACGGGGATTTTCTTTTCAAAAAGATGGTCCGCTAGATATGCGAATGGCACAGACTGGTTTGACAGCAAGTGATTTTATTAATTCTTTAAAAGTCAATGAATTATCACATATATTTAAGATATTAGGTGAAGAGCGTCATGCGGATCGAATTGCACGGATGATTGAAAAGCGTCGTCGTATTCGTCCTTTTTTGCGTACATGTGATCTTGCTAATGCTATTGAGATTTTAGTGGGTCGTAAACCAGGTGATCGTATTCATCCTGCGACGCGCGTGTTTCAGGCACTTCGTATTTATGTTAATGATGAGCTTGGTGAACTTACACGAGGTTTATTTGCTGCTGAAAAAGTTTTGAAAGCAGGGGGGCGTTTAGGAGTTGTTAGTTTTCATTCTCTTGAGGATCGCATAATAAAAAGATTTTTTTCTGCTCGTTCAGGAGAAGAAGGAAGATCACGCTATCTTCCTGAAATAAAATCTAGTCCAACAACATTTTTGCCTTTGTTTAAAGGTGTGAAGACTGCAGATGAAGAAGAATTACAAAAAAATCCTCGTGCACGTTCTGCAAAGTTACGTGTAGGTGTGCGTACTCAAGAAGATGTCATTAAAGCGGATATGGAATTGTTTAGTTTGGCAGAAATTACCAGTTTTAAAGGCAGTAAAAAATGACAATTTTTCGTACATTGGATGTAGTTTTAGTAACTATTATGATTTGTATGGCAGCTATTACTTATAAGGTAAAATATGATGTCCAAAAACAAATTAGCGAGGTATACCGTCTTGAACGGGAAATTACAGCAGAAAAAAATATGGTAAGGCTTTTGCATGCTGAATGGGCTATGATGATAGAACCATCGCGTATGCAAAGACTTGCAGAATATTATCAAAAAGAGCTAAACTTAGAAATAATACAACCCCATCAGATTGTAGAATTGAAGGATGTTCCTGCACGTTTATATGATCAAATTGACGAATTAATTAAGAAAAATACTTTTGAAGAAGATAAGGCTTTTCTTGTTAAAAATCATGTTTCTCAGAATAATAACGTTATTCAAAAAGGTGTGCAGTAATGCGATTATTGCTCCTGTTTTTGCGGAAAAAGAAATTAAATAACCAATTGAGTAATCTAGATCTTCCTATTTATCACTCATATTTTAATCGTTCACGATTGATTTTTTCTCTACTGTGTTTTCTTATTCTATACGGTATTATGGGGAAATGCCTTATTTCTTATGGGCTTCAAGGTGGACAGATTGAAGAAGCAAAAGGGCCTGGAGCATTACAGCTGGCTGCTCGACCTGATATTATTGATCGTAATGGGCGTTTATTGGCAACAGATATTGAAACTTACTCACTTTTTGCTGAACCACGCCGCGTTATTGATGTAGATGAAACAATTGAATTAATTTCAACAGTTTTACCCCAGCTCAACTGGCAAGAAACTTATAAACGCTTGAAAAAAAAGTCTCGTTTTTCTTGGGTCCAACGTGGGTTAACTCCAACACAAAAAGCGCAAATTATGGCGCTTGGTGTTCCAGGTATTGGTTTTCGTACTGAAGTACGTCGTTTTTATCCAGGTGGGCCTATAGCTTCGCATATTCTTGGTATGGTTAATGTTGATAATCAAGGCATAGCAGGCATAGAAAAATATATTGATGATACGGGTTTGAGTGTTCTTCGAGATGCCGGTCTTGCAACTGAAGCATTATTGAAACCAGTTCAACTTTCGATTGATATACGTATTCAGGCAATTGTGCGTGATGAGCTTATGAAGGGGATGAAGCGCTATAAAGCGCTTGCTGCAGGAGCTGTTATTTTGAACATCCACACCGGTGAGGTTGTTGCTATGGTATCTGTGCCTGATTTTGATCCTGGGAATCCTGTTGATGCTCTTAAAAGTGACCGCCTCAATCGGATGACAGCTGGAACTTTTGAAATGGGATCAATTATCAAAAGTTTTACTACTGCGATGGCGCTTGATTCAGAAGTTTTTCATTTAAATAGTCTCATTGATGCTTCAAAACCAATTCAAATAAGCCACAGTCATTTTATTCGTGATTTTCATGGAAAAAATCGTCTCTTAACGCTATGGGAGGTTTTTGTTTATTCTTCTAATATTGGCTCTGCTCGAGAGGCATTAGAAATAGGGGTTGATGGACATCGTGATTTTTTGAAACGACTTGGTTTACTTGATCGTATGACAATAGAATTACCTGAGGTTGCTAATCCTGTTTTGCCGCGTCGTTGGCGGGATATAGATTCTATGACAATTTCTTTTGGTCATGGTATGGCAACAACACCATTACAAACAGCGGTAGGGACAGCCGCTTTAATTAATGGTGGTTTGTTGATTGAACCCACATTTTTGAAGCGAACTGAAGGGCAAGTTTTGCAACATGCTAAACAAGTATTGCACCCCCGAACTAGCCAGGATATGCGCTACCTTTATAAGTTAAATAGTGTTATTGGTTCTGGGCGTAATGCAAAGGTGGAAGGTTATCGTATTGGCGGTAAGACAGGAACAGCTGAAAAAGTTGAAAATGGAAAATATTCTAAGATAAAGAATTTCAACAGTTTTCTTGCTGCTTTCCCTATGGATAATCCTTCTTACGTTGTTTTAACAATTGTTGATGAGCCTCAACCTGAAGAAGGTAAACGTTCAGCAGTGGCGGCAATGAATGCAGCGCCGATGCTTGCAAATATTATTCGTCGTTCAGCCAGTTTTCTTGGAATAAAATCAGATTTAAAAAAAGAATATGAGCTGACTTTAAGTGCAAGTAATAATTCTGAATTATTTAAGACAGCGGTAAAAAATTAACATAAAGATAAACGATCATGTTTCTTGGAGCATTGTTTACAGAATGTAGTGAAGATAGTTGCCTTTCTTCAATTGAAATTACGGGAATAAGTTCAGATTCTCGACAAGTATTGCCGGGTTATGTTTTTGTGGCTCTTCAAGGGAATCAGGGTGATGGTAGGCAATATATAAACGACGCTATAAAGCGTGGTGCACGGGTAATAGTTACAGATTATGATTGCGTCCTTAAGGGGTTATGTGTTCCGGTTTTGCGTGTTGTAGATGTGCGCCATAGCTTAGCCATTGCAGCTGCACGTTTTTATGGTACTCAGCCTGAAATTGTAACAGCTGTTACAGGAACAAGTGGTAAAACATCGGTTGTGTTTTTTGTTAGGCAAATTTGGAAGCATGTTGGATTTTGTGCGGCTAGCATAGGGACGGTTGGTGTTGTTTCACCTAAGCGTAATGATTATGGTTCTCTCACAACACCTGATCCGGTAATGTTGCAGCGTTTGTTGTGTGAAATTGCTGGTGAAGGTGTTACGCATGCAGCACTTGAAGCTTCTTCGCATGGTCTTGATCAGAGTCGACTTGATGGGGTGCGTTTGGCAGCGGCAGCTTTCACTAATTTAGGGCGCGATCATATGGATTATCACACGTGTGTGGAAGATTATTTACGTGCTAAAATGAGATTGTTTGATACGCTTTTACCATGTGATGCGCCCGCTATTATTTTTGCGGATGATGTTTATTCACAAAAAGTGATTGAGCATGTTACACAAGCAGGGCGCCCAATATTAACGGTTGGACGTAAGGGTCAGTTTATTACAATTAATCGTATTGAGCATCAGCGGTTAAAACAAAGTGTTGAGTGTCGGATGGGAAACGATATTTACACATTTGATTTGCCTCTTGCGGGGGAATTTCAAGTGACTAATGCACTTATGGCTGCAGGTTTAGCAATTGCGACAAATGTACCTCCCAGTAGTGTTTTTCGCTCTTTGAAAAAATTGCAAGGAGCACCTGGCCGGTTAGAATTGGTCGGAAATACGAAAGATAATGCATTTGTTTATGTGGATTATGCTCATAAACCAGAGGCTTTAGAGCAGGTATTACTTTCTGTTCGCCCTTTTACATTAGGGCGTTTGATTCTTGTTTTTGGTTGTGGGGGTGATCGTGATCAGGGCAAAAGATCCTTGATGGGAAAAATTGCAACAAGCAAAGCTGATATTGTTATTGTTACTGATGATAATCCTCGCACGGAGGATCCTGCGAAAATTCGAAAAGATATTTTACAAGCAGCATCAGGAGCAATGGAAATAGCAGATCGTGGTGAAGCTATTGATTATGCAGTGAGATTACTTGAAGCTGGAGATACATTGATTATTGCTGGAAAAGGTCATGAAAATGGTCAAATTATAGGAAAGACAACGTATCCTTTTTCAGATCATTTAAGAGCAGTTTCTGCTTTGAAAGAACAAAATAAATGACAGTTTTATGGGATAAGCAGACACTTCTTTCTGTTATGAATGGTCTATCAATTGGACGCTTGCCAGAGACTTTTTCTGGGATTTCTATTGATAGCAGATCTCTTATAGAGGGCGATATTTTTTTCTGTATTAAGGGTAATAGTCTAGACGGTCATGATTTTGCTGCACAAGCTTATGCAAAAGGTGCTGGAGTTCTTGTGGTTGCCCAAAATCGTTTGGTTGAAATGAAAAAATTGGCTGCTCCATTGATTGTGGTTCCCGATGTTTTAAAAGCGTTAGAAAAACTTGCGCAAGCAGCACGTGAGCGTTCAAAAGCTAAAATTATAGCTATCACAGGTTCTGTTGGAAAAACAACAACAAAAGAAGCTCTTAAACAAGCACTTAAAACTGTTGGAAAGGTTTATGCCAATCCTGGTTCTTTCAACAATTGTTGGGGTGTCCCTTTAACTTTGGCGCGTATGCCTGCGGATAGTGATTATGGTATATTTGAAATTGGAATGAATCATAAGAATGAAATTCGCCCTTTGGTAAAGTTAGTTCGCCCACATGTAGCTTTGATTACTCATATTGCTGCTGGACATATAGGTTTTTTTAAAAATCTTGAAGAAATTGCAGATGCAAAAGCTGAAATTTTTGAAGGACTGAATGATAAAGGTGTAGCTCTTTTAAATGCGGATAGTCATTTTTTTTCTCATTTGGTTCAAAAAGCAGAACAATGTGGCGTAAAAAAAATCTTGAGTTTTGGGGAATCGAAGGATGCTGATTACCAAGCAAAAGAGATTCATCTTTTGACAGATTATTCTTGTATGACTATGCATTTTTCTGACCAAGATATAATCATTAAAATTGGTTCTCCTGGGCGACACATTGTACAAAATATTTTGAGTGTTTTAGCAGTTTGTGATGTGGTTGGTGCTGATTTAGCACGTGTTTCATTTGCTTTAAGTTGTTTTTCTCTTCCCAAAGGTAGAGGTAACCGCTATCGACTATCTTTACCAAATGGAGGAGAATTTCATTTAATTGATGAAAGTTATAATGCCAATCCTGCTTCTATGCGTGCTGCCCTTGATCTTCTTGCTATGGGGCCGGTCGGTATACGTGGTCGGAAAATAGCAGTTTTGGGTGATATGCTTGAGTTAGGAATTTATAGTGAAAAGCTTCATCGTGATCTGGTAAAGCCAATATGTATTTCTGGTGCTAATCCGGTTTTTTTGGTTGGAAAAGCAATGAAATTTTTAGCTAATGAGCTTTCTAGTTATGTCAAAGTTCATTACTCTGAACATATTGAAGAACTTGTACCGCTTATTTTAAAAGAAATTTCAGAAGGCGATCTTATTATGATTAAATCATCTCATAGTGTTGGTCTATCGCGTATTGTTGAGGATCTTCTTGATCGCTATAAAAAACATCTTTATAATTTTACCGGGTTTTTTTACTATGATTTTGTTACTTTCTTCGTTGAGTGATTGGCTTCCAGGCGTTAATGTTTTTCGTTATATTACTTTTCGTACTGTGTTAGCTATGCTAACATCAGGTTTAATTGTTTTTTTGTTTGGCCCTAGTATTATTGCCTCTCTTAAAGTGCGGCAAGGAAAGGGGCAACCAATTCGAGCTGATGGTCCTCAAACTCATTTTAAAAAAGCTGGAACACCTACTATGGGTGGATTAATGATTTTGAGCGGCATTGTGGTGTCGACGCTTCTGTGGTGTAATTTATCAAACATTTATCTTTGGGTATCACTGTTAGTTATGCTTTCTTTTGGGATAATTGGTTTTTATGATGATTATCTTAAAGTGACAAAACAAACAGACAAGGGGTTTTCCGGTAAAGCACGGTTGGGTTTGGAGTTTTTAATTGCGACAACTGCTTCTTTGATTATTGTGAAAGCCGGTTCGTCGGGATTGGCTTTACCTTTTGTAAAAGACTATTTTATTAATTTAGGTTGGTTTTTTGTTCCTTTTACTGCTTGTGTTATAGTAGGGACCGGTAATGCGGTTAATTTAACGGATGGTCTTGATGGTCTTGCGATTGTTCCTGTAATGGTAGCTGCTTTATCATTTGCATTAATTGCTTATTTGTCTGGTAATATAAATTTTGCTGATTATTTACAAATCCACTATGTGCCTGGAACTGGAGAATTGACTGTTTTATTAGGAGCAGTTGTGGGGGCTGGTCTTGGCTTTTTATGGTTTAATGCTCCTCCAGCGGCTATTTTTATGGGTGATACTGGTTCATTGGCACTTGGAGGGTTGTTAGGTGTTGTTGCCGTAGCGACAAAGCATGAAATTGTTTTAGGTGTTATCGGTGGACTTTTTGTTTTAGAAACGCTTTCGGTTATCATCCAGGTAGGTTGGTTTAAATTGACGAGAAAGCGTGTATTCCTTATGGCACCAATTCATCATCATTTTGAAAAAAAGGGGTGGACTGAAAGTCAGGTTGTGGTGCGCTTTTGGATTATTTCAATTGTTTTAGCATTGATTGGTCTTTCAACACTTAAATTGAGATAAGATTGTGATTCCAGTTGAATGTTATAAAGGTCAAAAAGTTGCTCTATTTGGGCTAGGGCAGTCGGGATTAGCTACGGCGCAAGCACTGATTACTGGTGGAGCTGAAGTGATTGGGTGGGATGAAAATCCTTCTAGTGTGGAAGCTGCTTGTAAAAAAAATATTCCCACCAGAGATCTTCGTCATGAGGATTGGTCAGAATTTGTTGCGTTGATTTTAGCGCCTGGGGTACCTTTAACTCATCCTAAACCTCATTGGACGGTTGATAAAGCACGTCAGGCAGGTATAGAAATTATTGGTGATATTGAACTATTTGTTCGTGCACGGAACCATTTTTTATGTCAACATGGTTTTTGTGATCAGGATGTGCCATTTATTGCTATTACAGGTACGAATGGTAAATCGACCACTACTACTTTGCTTACCCATCTTTTAGACAAAATGGGCTATGATGTGCAAATGGGAGGAAATATTGGAACTGCAATATTAACCCTTAAGCCATTTGTTAAAAAACGTATTTATGTTATTGAATGTTCATCATTTCAGATTGATCTAAGTCCTTCTCTTCAGCCTACAGTTGGTCTTTTGTTAAATTTAACACCTGATCACATTGACCGACACGGTAGCTTCACGCATTATGTGCAAGTCAAAGGGCGTTTAGTTGCTAAAGCTTCTCACGCTCTTGTTTCAATTGATGATTCTGCCTGTCAGGTTTTATATCAGCAACTTATAAATGAAGGTCATCAAGTTAAAGCAATTTCTAAGGAACACTGTATTGATGATGGTTTTTATGCAGAAGGAACAAAACTCTTTTCTATTAGCCATGAGCAGCGTTGTTTGCTTGCAGATCTTGCTACTATAACTTCGTTACGCGGTGCCCATAATGTGCAAAACGCTCTTATGGTTTTAGCAACATTGCAGGTGTTAAAAATTACTGATCCCCATATAGAGAGACATTTAGCAAGTTATATGGGACTTGCGCATCGTATGCAGCAGGTACGCAAAATTGGATCGGTTTTGTTTATCAATGATAGTAAAGCTACTAATGCGGATGCGTCAGCTTGCGCGCTTGCTACTTTTAACGATATTTTTTGGATTGTTGGAGGACAGGCAAAAGAAGGTGGCATTTCTCCCTTAAGAGGATTTTTTAATAAAATTCGTAAAGCTTATTTAATTGGTGCTGCTGCAGAGGATTTTGCCTGCACTATTGGTTCTTCTTTTCCTTTTTCAATGAGCTTAATTTTAGAAAATGCAGTGCGTGAAGCGGCTGCTGATGCAACTTATGCTCATGCTAAAGAAGCTGTAGTTTTGTTTTCGCCAGCTTGTGCAAGTTATGATCAATTCAAAAATTATGAAATACGTGGGGAGACTTTTATTTCTTTGGTTAGACAGTTGAAAGAAAACGAATTATAAAAATTTATTCTATCATTAACAATTCAGAATCTTTTTAAGTGTAATTTAGTTTTTGCAATGCTTGCCAAAAAAAATAGAAACATCATATCGCTTTGAGTGGAATGATAAAAAGGATAAAGTGAAAATGATGATTACTCGTGCCAATCAAGATCCGATTGCTAATTGGTGGTGGACGATTGATCGCTTTATTTTTGCTGCTTGTCTGATCTTGATGGGGATTGGCGTTATGTTGTCTTTTGCAGCCAGTCCCGCTGTTGCGAAAAAAATAGGAATTGAGGATAGTTTTTATTTTGTTCGTTGGCATATCATTTTTAGTATCCTTGCGTTTTGTACTATGGTTACTATTTCTTTTTTTTCACCTCATAATATTCGTCGTTTATGCATTCTTTTGTTATTTGCTACACTTGTTCTTATGGTTGCGACTTTATTATTTGGTTCTGAGTTAAAAGGAGCACGGCGTTGGATTTCTTTGTTTGGTTTTTCTTTGCAAGCTTCAGAATTTATGAAGCCAGCGTTTGTAGTTGTGTCAGCTTGGTTGTTTTCAGATCAAATGAAACATTATGGTAAATTTCGCTATATGTTGTCTATTGCACTTTATGCTATTTGTTGCACACTTCTTGTTTTTCAGCCTGATATTGGTCAAACACTTTTGATTAGTGCAACATGGGGTGGTTTGTTTTTTGTTGCAGGTGTATCTTTTACTATTATTTTGTTCTTTGTTGTTTTAGCTGTTTTAGGAGGTTTTTTAGCTTATTTTTTTGTTCGCCATGTGCGCGAACGTATTGATGGTTTTTTGACAGGTGAAGGCAATACATTTCAGGTGGATGTGGGGCGTGAGGCTATTTTAAATGGTGGGTGGTTTGGTCAAGGACCAGGGGAGGGTACAATTAAGCGCATTATTCCTGATAGCCATACAGATTTTGTGTTTTCTGTTGCAGCTGAAGAATATGGTATTATCTTCTGTTTATTGATTATGGCCCTTTTTGGTTTTATTGTTATACGTTCACTTTATATAGCGTTGAATACGCGTGATTCATTTACGTGTTTTGGTATTACTGGCATGGCGATAATGATTGGTTTGCAATCGGGAATTAATATGGCAGTTAATCTTCATTTGATACCTCCAAAAGGTATGACATTGCCATTTATTTCTTATGGTGGTTCATCTATGGTAGCGATTGCTATTTCGATGGGTATTTTGCTTAGTTTAACACGCCGTTGGCCAGAAACGCGGTTTTCAGCTTTTCCTCCGCTTATTGTTTAGGATGTCATCTAATGACGCATAAAAAAAAGGTTATTATTTTGGTTGCTGGTGGTACAGGTGGGCATCTTTTTCCTGCAGAGGCACTTTCTGTTGAATTAAGACAACGCGGATATGATGTTCATTTGGCAACAGATGAAAGAGGTAAGAGTTTTGTACGTCATTTTGATAAAAAACATATTCATATTATGTCATCAGCAACATTGATACGATATCATCCTTTTGCACTTATGAAAACGTTTTGGCATTTATTAAAAGGAATATGTCAGTCGTGGGTGCTTTTTTATAAATTACGTCCTGTTCTTGTAGGGGGGTTTGGTGGTTATCCTACCTTTCCACCAGTTTTGATTGCCGCCTTAACGAGACGTGTAACATTTATTCATGAGCAAAATGCTGTTATGGGCCGTGCTAATAGGATTTTAGCAGCTAGGGTCAATGCAATAGCAGGTGGTTTATTATCAGCTAATGGAGTTTATGCTTATAAAACGTTTCTTACAGGCAATCCTGTTCGTGAGGCTATTCTTAAAGCAGCAGAAATTCCTTATTGTACTTCTACAGAGAAAAAGCCATTTCATTTTTTAGTCTTTGGTGGTAGCCAAGGAGCTTCTGTTTTTTCAAAAATTGTTCCTGAAGCAATTGCTTTGCTTGATAATAATATCCGTAAACGTTTACGTATTATTCAGCAGGTTCGTGGTGAAGTGATGGATTTGGTACAAATTTATCGCAATATGGGGGTGGAAGCAAAAGTTGCTCCTTTTTTTGATAATATGGCTGAACATATTGCTTGGTCTCATTTCATTATGTCACGTTCTGGTGCTTCAACGGTTTGTGAAATAGCTGTTATTGGTAGGCCAGCTTTATTGATTCCGTATCCTCATGCTTTAGATCATGATCAAGCAGAAAATGCGGCAATGCTTGCTGCAACGGGAGCAGCTCAAATTATTGCCGAAAAAGATTTAAATGCACAAATGCTTGCTACTCTTTTAACGAAAGCTTGTCATGAACCCCACTTATTAGAAAAACAGGCGCTTGCTGCGAAAAAGGTTGGGCAACCTCATGCAACCAGAGTTCTTGCTAATATGGCTGAAGCTTTGATTGCAGGCTGGTCATTATCAGACATTAGAAAGGAGCTTTTTAATGAAAATGCCACTTGATATTGGCATTATCCACTTTATAGGTATTGGGGGTATTGGTATGAGTGGAATTGCTGAGGTTCTTCATAATCTTGGTTATAAAGTTCAAGGATCCGATCAAACGAATAATGCAAATGTAGAGCGTTTACGGGGTAAAGGGATTAACATTCATATAGGTCATTGTGCTGAAAATTTAGAAGCTGCAAAAGTTGTTGTTATTTCTACTGCTATAAAAAAAACAAATCCTGAATATATTGCTGCTAAAGAAAAACATTTACCAATTGTTAGACGTGCAGAAATGTTAGCCGAGTTGATGCGTTTTCGCCGGGCGATAGCTGTTGGTGGTACACATGGTAAGACAACCACTACATCAATGGTAGCGGCGCTTCTTGACGCTAGTAATTTTGATCCGATGGTAATTAATGGTGGCATTATTAATGCTTATGGAACCAATGCACGTATGGGCTGTGGAGATTGGATGGTGGTTGAAGCTGATGAAAGTGATGGTACATTTTTAAAATTGCCTGCTGATATTGTTGTTGTCACCAATATTGACTCTGAACATCTGGATTATTATGGCAGTTTTGATGCTGTGCGTGAGGCTTTTCGGCAATTCGTAGAGAATGTACCTTTTTATGGTTTTGCTGTTATGTGTATTGATCATCCGGAAGTTCAAACATTGGCCAGTCGTATTGATGATCGTTGGGTAGTAACTTATGGTGCTAATCCGCAAGCTGATGTGCGTTTTCTTAATCTTTCGATGGAAGGTCAAAAGGCGTATTTTGACGTTCTCATTCGATCCCGGAAAACAAATGAAGAAACTGAACTGAGAAACTTGGTTTTGCCGATGTCAGGGCAACATAATATTTCTAATGCTACTGCGGCGATTGCTATTGCACATGAGCTTGGTATTTCAAATGAATCTATCAAAAAAGGGTTAGCAGAATTTTGTGGGGTAAAACGGCGTTTTACACAAACGGGAAGTTGGCGTGGTATTGAAATATTTGATGATTATGGGCATCATCCGGTTGAAATAAAAGCTGTTTTAAGTGCAGCTCGTGAAAGTACAAAAGGACGGGTTATTGCGATTGTACAACCCCACCGTTATTCACGTTTGCATAATTTATTTGACGATTTTATTACTTGTTTTAATGATGCTGATACAGTAATGATTGCGCCGGTTTATGCAGCTGGTGAAGAACCAATTGCTGGTTTTGGTTCTAAAGAATTGGTTGAGCATATTCAAATGGCAAGTCATCGTGATGTGCGCTTGGTGAATACTCTTGAAGATATTACTTTGATTATAGCTGCATTAGCAAATCCTGGTGATTATGTGGTTTTTCTCGGTGCAGGTAGCATTACACAGTGGGCTTATGCGCTACCTAAACAATTAGCGGAACTTAATAAAAATGGTAAATTTTCAACCAATTGATGGTGAAACGCTGTTAGCACAATTACAGCCGGCGTTAAAAAACATCCGGGGTAAATTTACTCCCAATATTGAGATGCGTAAGGTGACATGGTTTCGTACTGGTGGATTAGCTGAACTTTTTTATCAGCCTTCTGATGAAGAAGATTTAGCTTTGTTTCTTCAAGTGCTACCGGAATCTATTCCTATAACGATTGTGGGGATTGGTTCTAATCTTCTTGTACGTGATGGGGGGATTCCTGGGGTTGTTATTCGTCTTTCAGCAAAAGGTTTTGGACAATTAAAGCAAGTTTCTCCAAAGTGCCTTCTCGTTGGTGCTGCTACGGCTGATAAACATTTAGCAGCAGCGGCTTTAGAGGCTGAGCTTTCTGGTTTTCATTTTTATTATGGTATTCCTGGTAATTTGGGTGGGGCATTAAAAATGAATGCAGGGGCTAATGGTATTGAAACAGCTGAGCGCGTTGTTGAGGTTTATGCCCTTGATCGTAAGGGTGAGCGCCATGTTTTGAGTTTGAGTGATATGCATTATTCGTATCGTCATTGTAATATTTCTGAAGAGCTTATTTTTACTGCTGCTATGTTGGAAGGAAATCCAGGAAATAAAGATAATATTCACGCTGCTATGAATGAAGTTGTTTTACATCGAGAAAAGGTACAACCTGTTCGTGAGAAAACAGGTGGGTCAACTTTTCGTAACCCTAAAGGTACATCTGCATGGCGCGTTATTGATGAAGCTGGGTGTCGTGGTTTACAGGTTGGTGGCGCTCAAATGAGTAAGATGCATTGTAATTTTATGATTAATACAGGTGAAGCTACAGGCTATGATCTTGAACAGTTGGGTGAAACTGTCCGTGCTCGTGTTTTTGCTCATTCAGCCTATTATTTAGAATGGGAAATACAACGCCTTGGACAATTTGAACAAGACCATATCGTTCCTTCTTTTGATCAGTTTTATTGATTTATTTAAATCACTAAAAAACTGAGTCATTTCAAAGAGATAAGAAAAATTTTCTATTAAAAATCAACAAATTAATAGAAAAACTCTTGCTTCATGCTCTTGATTCTGATTCACTATAGAAAATGCTAGGGTGTTGATTCGCAAGGATAAATCTAGTTTATCCTTATGTGTGGTATAAATTGTTTTAGTAGAGTCTATATCTAGTATGTAAAGAGGAATAAATTGTTATGAAGGATAGGCGTATAGCTGTGTTGATGGGTGGATTTTCATCTGAGCGCTCTGTAAGCTTATCTTCAGGTACTGCTTGTGCTGATGCTCTTGAAAAGCAGGGTTATAATGTAATTCGTGTGGATGTTGATGAACACATTGCTGCTGTTCTTGTGCAATTACAGCCAGATATTGTTTTTAATGCATTACATGGACCGTTTGGTGAAGATGGTTGTATTCAAGGTATTCTTGAATATTTAAAAATTCCTTATACTCATTCTGGAGTGATGGCATCAGCTTTGGCAATGGATAAAGGACGTGCGAAAATCATTGCTGCTAGCGCTAGTGTACATGTTGCTCCTTCTTGTGTGATGAACCGCTTTGTCATAGGGCGAGAACATCCTATGGAGCCACCCTATGTCATTAAGCCAGTGCGTGAAGGGTCAAGTTTTGGTGTGGTGATTGTAAGTGGTGATGAGACTTTGCCATTGCGTAATATTATGAGTACTGAATGGGTTTATGGAGATGAAGTGATTGTTGAAAAATACATTCCTGGGCGTGAACTTACTTGCGCAGTTTTAGGGGATGAGGTTTTGGATGTTTGTGAAATTGTGCCTGATAAACATTTTCAATTTTATGATTATGACTCAAAATATACACCTGGTGGTTCTCTTCATATTTGTCCTGCACAACTTTCATTAAATATTTACCAAAAAGTGCAAAGAATGTCTTTGGCAGCACATCAAGCTATAGGTTGTCGAGGTGTTAGCCGTTCAGATTTTCGTTTTGTTGAGGAGACAGAGGAGCTGGTTTGGCTAGAAATTAATACGCAGCCTGGTATGACACCGGTTTCTCTTGTTCCTGATATAGCAAAAGCGAGTGGCCGTACTTACGGTGATATTGTTAAATGGATAGCGGAGGACGCGTCGTGTATGCGTTGAATGTTGATAGAATAAATATTCTGATGGTGCAATCAGTGCCAGTTTTACCGCGTCTTTATCGTCGGTTTCGTCGGTTTATATTTCAGTTTGTTGCCAGTATTTATGTGCCTCGTCATTTTGGTTCTTTTGCCGTTTTATCTTTTTTCTCTCTTTCGGCACTTTATGGAATTTCGTCTAATGGTCAGATGGATAGTATTGTAAAAGCTGCACCATTGAATTTTGGTTTTGTAGTAACTGATGTCGATATGAACGGTAATAAGCGTTTGGCGAGACAAGATATTTTGAAAATTTTAGGGCTTGATGCTTATCCATCAATTATCAGTTTTGATGTTAATAAAGCACGCTTTATTTTAGAACAGCAGGTTTGGATTCAATCGGCTGATGTTCAAAAGATTTATCCTAATCGGGTGCGTATTTCACTGATAGAACGTGAACCATATGCCATTTGGCAACATGATGGTATAATGGATATTGTTGATCATACAGGGTGTGTGATTGCTCCATTTCAGGCAGGTTTAGTTCAGAATTTGCCTCTTGTGGTTGGTCAAGGTGCGCAAAGTGCAGCAAAATTATTTATTCAAGAACTTTCATTATATCCACAGTTGAGCAATCGTATCCGTGCTTATGTGCGTGTGGGCGATCGGCGTTGGGATATTGTTCTAGATAATGGAATGCGTATTATGCTTCCTGAAAAAGGAGCTATTAAAAGCCTTTCTTCTCTTATTAAAACAGGTACAGCACAGGATCTTTTTGTACGCGATGTTTTAAGTGTTGATTTGCGTCTTTCTGATCGGATAACGATTTCTTTGTCGGATGAAGCATTAGAACGTCATCGTGCTGTTATAGCTGAAGAAGAGCGCGTCTTGAAGGCGGAGGGGGTATAATGTTGCTTGGGTCGCATCATAGTGGAGGACGCAAAACACGTTTTCTAACGGTTCTTGATGTTGGTTCAAGTAAGATTGTGTGTCTTATTGCTTGTTTGCATCCTTTGAGGCATACACACCATTTACACGCTCGTACACACTTTATGGAAGTTTTAGGTTTTGGTGTGCAACGTTCACGTGGTATTAAATCTGGTGTTGTGATGGATATGTATGCGGCAGAACAGTCTATACGCTTGGCTGTTGATGCGGCAGAAAAAATGGCTGGTTTAGTAGTAGATTCAGTAATTGTGAATTTTTCTTCAAGCCGGTTGAAGAGTACTTTTGTTAATGGTGTTGTGCGTTTGGGTGGGCGTAAAGTTACTACGCGTGATATGCGTATGGCATTAGCAGATGTCTCGCGTAAGGCTTTTAAGGTTGAACGTCATATTATGCATTCAGTTCCAGTGTCTTATGCATTGGATGGAGATAAGGGAATTTCTGATCCTATTGGGATGATGGGAGAGTTATTTGGTGTGGATGTGCATGTTGTAACAGCAGAAACAGCTCCTTTGCGTAATTTAGAAGCCTGCATTAACCGTGCTCATTTAAGTGTTGAGGCAATGGTGGCAACGCCTTTTGCTAGCGGTCTTTCGGTTTTAGTTGATGATGAGGCGCGTTTAGGAGCGGCGTGTATTGATTTTGGTGGTGGAACAACGACATTTTCTGTGTTTTCTGAAGGAAAATTTGTTTATGCGGATGCACTTGCAATTGGGGGACACCATATAACTCTCGATATAGCTCGTGGATTATCGATGTCTATTGAAGAAGCTGAGCGTTTAAAAGTTGTATACGGCTCGATGTTTTCAACGGATTATGATGAACGTCAAATGATTAATGTGGCAGAAATTGGAAATGAGCGTCATGAAATTCAGTATCCATGTGCTGTTCTTGGTCGTATTATTCGTGCGCGTGTTGAAGAAATATTAGAAATGATGCGTGATTGTTTGAACTGTTCAGGTTTTGGCCACATCATTGGTAAGCGTGTTATTTTAACCGGAGGAGCAAGCCAATTAACGGGTTTGCCGGAAATAGCACGTAGTATATTGGGAAGAAATGTTCGTGTAGGGCGGCCTTTGGGTGTTTCCAGGCTTCCTTCCTTTGCTAAAGGGGCGGCATTTTCATCTGCTGTTGGATTGTTAATTTATCCGCAATTGGCGGGGTTTCAAGAAAAAACAGTTCAAACTGCAGTGAATCATTTATCGACAAACACAGGTGGATATTTCCAGCGTGTTGGTCAGTGGTTGCGTGAGAGTTTTTAGTAAGTTTATAGGGATAAAATTAATTTTCACCGCCTTAATTTGCGGTGCTTTATGAGAAGGAAAAGAAAATGACGATTAATCTGCACCGACCAGATATCGCGGAATTGAAACCACGCATTACCGTTTTTGGTATTGGTGGTGGTGGTGGAAATGCCGTCAATAATATGATTAACGCTGGCCTTCAAGGGGTTGATTTTGTTGTTGCCAATACAGATGCACAAGCTTTGGCTATGTCAAAGGCTGAACGTGTAATCCAGCTTGGTGCAGCAGTTACAGAGGGTTTGGGTGCGGGTGCTTTACCGGAAGTTGGGCAAGCAGCTGCAAATGAATGTATTGATGAGATTATGGATCATCTTGCAAATTCCCATATGGTTTTCATTACGGCAGGTATGGGCGGAGGTACTGGAACAGGGGCGGCGCCTGTTGTTGCTCGTGCGGCACGTGAAAAAGGAATTTTGACTGTAGGTGTTGTAACAAAGCCATTTCAATTTGAAGGTGCACGTCGTATGAAAACAGCGGAAGCTGGTATAGAAGAATTGCAAAAATCTGTTGATACATTGATTGTTATTCCTAACCAAAATCTATTTCGTATTGCAGATGAAAAAACAACATTTGCCGATGCTTTTGCTATGGCTGATCAGGTGCTTTATTCCGGTGTTGCTTCCATCACGGACTTAATGATTAAAGAAGGGTTGATTAATCTTGATTTTGCTGATGTTCGTTCTGTTATGCATGAAATGGGTCGTGCGATGATGGGAACAGGTGAGGCTTCTGGTGAAGGACGTGCTTTAAAAGCAGCTGAAGCTGCTATTGCAAATCCGCTGTTAGATGAAACCTCTATGTGTGGAGCTCGTGGTCTTTTGATTTCCATTACAGGGGGTCGTGATATGACTTTGTTTGAAGTGGATGAGGCTGCTAATCGTATTCGTGAAGAAGTTGATGTTGATGCAAATGTTATTTTTGGTGCCATTGATGATGATTCACTTGAAGGTCTCATTCGTGTGTCGGTGGTTGCAACAGGTATTGACCGTATGGTTAGCGATGTTATTCAGCCTTCTAGCCCTAAATTTCAACGATCTGTAGTCTCAACGCGTAAGAATGATGGTGGATTAGAACAAACTACTTCTCAATCATCATCACCGTCTTCTGAATCAATGGTAGATGTAATGGAAGCGCTTGAATTAGAAATGAATCAATCAGTTGAAGAGTCATTTCGCCCTAAAAGTCAAATTTTTACGCGACCTACGGATACAATTGCTACACGAAGTACAAATACTCTTCCTTATGGGCAAAATATCTCTCATGGGCAGATATCAAATACGCCGCGTAGGCATGTTAGTCATGTTTCTACACAGCCTGTGGCTGCAGCAGTCAGTATGGAGGCGACTGCGCATGTTCTTGATGAAGTGACTGAAATTGTAGAACAGAAGGAAAAGAGAGTACAAATGCAACCTCGCTCAGCATCGGCGCATATTCCTGAGTTAAAAGATTTCCCTTCCGTTTCTCTTGGGCAAGATGCGCATTCTTCTGTTTCTGATCAAGGTCCGCGCAATCTTTGGCAGCGTTTAAAGCAGAGCTTAACATATCGTGAGGAAACTGAACCAGAGGCCCGGTTGGAGCCTGCTGCGGGATCTTTTCAGCATAAGGAGTCTCAAAATTCTAATAAAAACAATCAAGTACTTTCTCAAGATGCTTCTGTTTATGCTCCACGTTGTTCTATTGAATCGCGTTCACGCGTATTACGAGATCAGCAAACTTTGGTAAGTGAAGAAGATCAGTTAGAAATACCCGCATTTTTGCGTCGCCAAGCACATTAATAGAAAAAGGGTAAGAAGAGAAGACTTTTTATCATAGTAAATTATAAGTAAAATATGTTGAGTTTTTATATAAAATTCTATATTTTCAATAAGCCCGCTTATTATAAGCGGGTTTATTATTTTACGTAGAAATAATTTGTTGAGGATTTTATTAAGACCTTTAAAGATCATCAAGAAAATTAAGAAGTGGTGTTATGCGTTTGATGAAAAGGTATCAATCGACTCTTAAGAATGCAGTGACATTTAAAGGATATGGTGTGCATAGTGGGTGTCTATCTGTAGTAAAAGTTTGTCCAGCTGATGTTGGGTGTGGTATCATCTTTAGGCGTTTTGGAGAGGATGGAAAAGAACAAACGTTTCAGGCGCATGTATCGCAAACGGGGAAAACTGAATTATCAACAGTGCTTGGACATGGGGATGTAAGGGTTGAAACAATTGAACATTTGATGGCGGCAATTGCTGCTTATGATTTAGATAATCTTATCATTGAGGTATCAAATAATGAGATCCCTATTTTGGATGGTGCTTCATGGCAGTATTGTCAACTTTTTGAGAAAGTAGGTATTGTACAGCAGGCAGTATTGCGTCCTTATTTTATCATAAAAAAACCAATGCGGGTTGAAACGGCTAATGGCTTTGCAGAATTTTTACCGTTTGATGGGCGCCGTTTTGACGTTACAATCGATTTTGCTTCATCTGTTATTGGGAAGCAACAATTGAGTTTTGATCTTACGTCACAAGCATTTCGAGATGATTTATCACGTGCGCGTACTTTTGGTTTTGTTAAAGATGTAGAAAAATTATGGACTTCTGGAAAAGGATTAGGCGCCTCTTTAGAAAATTCTCTTATTATTGGTCTTAATAATCAAATCATTAATTCAGATGGCCCTTATTTTGAAAATGAATTTGTTAGGCATAAAACTCTTGATGCAGTTGGTGACACTGCATTGCTTGGTGCGCCTTTTATTGGATTATTCCGTTCACACTGTAGCGGGCATGCGCTTAATTCACAATTGGTTAAAGCTGTTTTGACAGATGAGTCATGTTATGAGAAAAGTATTTTGTAGGTAGAATAAAAAGAATTTGAAAAATTTTACTTAAGCTTCTTTGATTTTTTAAGGGAATGATTGACCTAAGAGTACTAAATTAATTAATCAGTTTTTAAATATATGGCATAAAGCTTTTTAATAAATAGCTTTTACTTCAAGGTGATATTTTCGGGAGATCGGGAGCACTATGAAAAGGTCTAATATGTATATTAAAAGTATAACACATAGACAATCTAAAATTGTACGCAAAATATTGATTGGAATCGTGGGAGGGGGACTCTGTTTATTAGCGGGTTGTTTAAGCAAAGATAAAGACGCTTTTAACCCAACTATGCATGTTTTAATAATGGATCCACCAGATGTATTGTATAATCAAGCACTTGCTAATCTTAATTTAGGGCGACTTGATGAGGCATTGAAAAAGTTTTCTATTATTGAAAAACAATACGCCTATACTGAATGGGGGCGTAAATCTTTAGTTATGGGCGCTTTTGTAAGTTACCGACTGGCCAAGTATGATGACGCAATTAGTATGGCGCAGCGCTATATTACTCTTTATCCAAATGCAAGTGATTCTGCTTATGCTTATTATATTGTTGGTCTTTCTTCTTTTCATCAGATTCGTGATGTTACACGTGATCAACGAGATACCAAACGCGCTATTGCTGCTATGCAACTTTTAATAGAACGCTACCCAAACTCTGAGTATGTAAAAGATGCTAAAAATAAAATACGCTTTGGTCGAGAACAATTGGCTGGTAAAGAAATGCAGATTGGCCGCTACTATGAGGAAGGTCGGCAATATCTAGCAGCAAGCAGAAGATTTCGCGCAGTAGTTGAAGAGTATTCGGATACAAACCAAATTGAAGAAGCACTTTTCCGCTTGACTGAGGTTAATCTTGCTCTTGGTTTAATTGCAGAAGCACAGACAGCAGCAGCTGTTTTGGGGCGCAATTATCCAGAAAGTAAATGGTATAAATTCTCCTATGATTTGTTACAGAAAAATAGAGTGTCACCGCAAGAGCATAAGTCTTCTTGGATTTCACGTGCTTTAAGTGGTGATAAAAATGAGGCGCGTTGATTTCATATGCTGGTACAGCTTTCGATTCACAATATTGTTTTGATCGAGAAGCTCGATATTAGTTTTCCCATAGGTTTATTGGTTTTAACCGGGGAAACGGGTGCTGGAAAATCTATTTTGCTTGATTCTTTATCATTAGCTCTTGGAGGACGTGGTGATGCTTCACTTGTGCGCCATGGTGCAGTGCAAGGGCAGGTGACAGCTGTTTTTGATGTGCCTATTTCACATCCTGTACGCCAGCTTATACGTGAGAATGGTTTTGATAATGAAGGTGATATCATTTTACGACGTGTACAATCAAATGATGGTCGTAGCCGCGGTTTTATTAATGATCAGGTAGCTAGTATTGCATTGATGCGTAGTGTTGGTCGTATGTTGGTTGAAATTCATGGGCAGCATGATGATCGTGCACTTGTTGATGTTGATACGCATCGCCAGTTATTAGATGCTTTTGGTGGACTTGAGAGTGAGGCAGAAAATGTACGCAAATGTTATCGGATATGGCATGAATTAGGGGAACATGTGCAACAGCAGCGTATCAAAGTGGAAGCTGCTACACGTGAGGCTTGTTATCTTCGTGCAAGTGTGGAAGAACTTGAAAAATTTGATTTTACAATTGATGAAGAAAATACACTGTCTCTTCGTCGTGCAGATATGTTGAAATTAGATAAAATAGCGACTGATATTAAAGAGGCTGATGATCTTTTCAATGGTCCGAGATCACCAATTTCTATTCTATCCAATTTGGTGAGACGTTTAGAACGGAAAATTCCTGAAGCACAGACACTCATTACACCTGTGGTTAAGTCTATTGATGATGCATTGCAGGCGCTTTCAGTAGCGCAAGATGGTATTGAAACAGCAATGCAAGCATTGAACTTTGATTCTGGTGAATTGGAACGAGTAGAAGAGCGCCTTTTTGCACTTAGAGGTTTGGCACGCAAATACCATGTTTCTGTAACTGAATTGTCTCAGTTATGTGATAAAATGAAGGCTGAACTTTCTGATTTTGATTCTGCTCAGACCACGTTGGAGCATTTGAGAGTAAAAGCGCAGGAGGCACAAAAAGAATATGATACATGTGCACAAGTCCTTTCCATGAAACGCCAAGAAGTAGCGCATCGTTTATCTACGAGCGTTATGGCTGAATTGCCAGCATTGAAATTAGAAAAGGCGGAATTTACTGTTAACGTGCAAAGTGATTCTGAAAAGCGTTATGCAGATGGTATAGACCGTGTTGAGTATTGGGTACGAACAAATCCTGGATCACGAGCGGGACCAATGTTGAGTGTAGTTTCTGGCGGTGAATTATCTCGTTTTTTATTAGCATTAAAAGTTGTCCTAGCGGATCGTGGATCAGCTCCTACGCTGATTTTTGATGAAATTGATACAGGAATTGGTGGGGCTGTGGCTGCTGCGATTGGGCAGAGGTTGCTGTGTTTATCAAAAAGTGTTCAGGTTTTTGCTATTACACATGCACCTCAGGTTGCAGCCAAAGCTCATAGTCATTTTCTTGTTTCAAAAGTTGAAGGCGATAAAGGGCATTTTGTTACGCGTATTCATAAAATGGAAGAGTGTGAACGTGCTGAAGAAATTGCACGTATGTTAGCAGGGGAACAGATCACTGAAGAGGCACGTGCAGCAGCCCAAAAACTTTTAGCACAAATATGATTGATTAATGGTAGGAACACAAGCGAAGATATATTCGTTTGGATTCTATTGATAATAAAGAGTTGAGATTCATATAATTATAAATTGCACGACTTGGAATAAAGTATATGGACAAAAATGCGGTTAAAAATCTTACTGCTCTTGAAGCGGCAAGTGAGTTAGAGTGGTTAGCAAAAGAGATCGCACGTCATGATGTTCTTTATAATAATAATGATCAACCTGAGATTTCTGATGCACAATATGATGCTCTTCGTCGTCGCAATACGGAAATTGAAACTCTATTTCCTGAATTAATTCGTGCAGATTCCCCTTCGTATAAAATTGGTGCACCAGTTTCAGAAAAATTTGAAAAATCTGTTCATGCACAGGCGATGCTTTCTCTTGATAATGCATTTAGTGTTGAAGATGTCAGTGAATTTGTTGAACGTGTTCGTCGTTTTTTACGACTTCCATCAACACAGACATTAGAAATGACGGCTGAACCAAAGATTGATGGTTTATCTTTATCTTTGCGTTATGAGCAAGGGAAACTTGTGCGTGCTGCGACGCGTGGTGATGGATATACAGGTGAAAATGTAACTGCAAATGCACGAACAATTTCTGATATTCCAAAGGTTTTACAAGGTGAATTTCCTGATATTATCGAAGTTCGTGGTGAAGTTTATATAAAGCAAGAGGATTTTCAAGTACTCAATATTAACCAGCAAGAAGAAGGAAAAATAGCTTTTGCAAATCCTAGAAATGCAGCGGCTGGCTCTCTACGCCAGCTTGATTCACGGATAACTGCTAGCAGAAAGCTTAAGTTTTTTGCTTATGCTTGGGGTGAGGTAAGTGAAATGCCAGCTAAAAGCCAAATGGAGATGGTGAATAAGCTAAAAGAATATGGCTTTATTGTTAATCCATTTACAAAAGTTTTCGAAAAAGTAGAAGATCTTATCTCATATTATCATTTTATTGAAGAACAGCGGCAATCTTTAAGCTATGATATTGATGGGGTTGTTTATAAGGTTAATGATTTAGGGCTGCAAATGCGTTTGGGGTTTGTATCTCGTTCACCACGTTGGGCAATTGCACATAAATTTCCAGCAGAAAAAGCTACAGCACTTTTAGAAGATATTGATATTCAAGTAGGTCGAACTGGAGCACTAACGCCAGTTGCGCGCCTTGCACCCAT
Source organism: Bartonella sp. WD16.2 (assembly GCF_002022505.1). Classification (NCBI taxonomy): domain Bacteria; kingdom Pseudomonadati; phylum Pseudomonadota; class Alphaproteobacteria; order Hyphomicrobiales; family Bartonellaceae; genus Bartonella; species Bartonella sp. WD16.2. Next base: position 1,009,553 of record NZ_CP019781.1, on the reverse strand, counting down.
CACTGTAGGTGGGGTTGTGGTTACCAACGCAACTTTGCATAACGAGGATTATATTAAAGGAGTTGGTCGTAAAGGTGAGCCAATCCGTGAGGGGCGTGATATCCGTGTAGGTGATACAGTGATTGTACAGCGTGCTGGTGATGTAATTCCTCAGATTATTGATATTATTTCTAGCAAGCGTCCCAAAAATGCAACTCCTTTCGTTTTTCCTCATCATTGTCCTGCTTGTGGGAGTCATGCTGTTCGTGAAGTGGGTGAGGCAGTATATCGGTGCACAGGTGGGCTTATCTGTTCAGCACAAGCGATTGAGCGTATTCGTCATTTTGTTTCACGTAATGCTTTTGATATTGAGGGGCTTGGTAAAAAACAGGTGGAATTTTTCTTTAATATTCAAGATGAAACGCTTTGTATCCGTTCACCGGTTGATATTTTCACTTTAGAGAAGCGCCAAAAAAAAGCTTTGACACGTTTGGAAAATATAGAGGGTTTTGGCAGTCTTTCTGTCCGCAAGCTTTTTGACGCTATTAATGCACGTAGAGAAATTCCTTTAAGTCGTTTTTTGTTTGCATTAGGTATTCGTCATGTTGGTGAAGTTAATGCACAACGTCTTGCACGTGTTTATCGAAATTATACTGCTTTTGAGGCTGCTGTAATGTCAGCTATTGTGCCACATGATAAGGCAGATGAAGGTAATGAGGAGTGGACAGACCTGATCAGTATTGAAGGGATTGGAGTTCGTGTTGGCAGGGCAATTATTGATTTTTATCAAGAAGCACATAACCGTGATGTGTTATCAGCCTTGCTTCAAGAAGTGACACCTCTCCCTGAGGAAGTTATTGCAACAGATTATTCGCCAATAGCAGGAAAAATAATTGTTTTTACGGGAACTTTAACGTCTATGTCACGAGATGAAGCAAAAGCATTAGCAGAGCGGTTAGGTGCTAAAACATCTGGTTCTATTTCTAAAAAGACTGATCTTCTTGTTGCAGGGCTTGGAGCGGGATCAAAATTGACTAAAGCAAAAGAATTAGGTGTTGAGGTTATTGATGAAGATAACTGGTCCCAGTTGATTAAGGAGTATTATATTTAATTTTTTGATGATATATTTCAATTATTTACCCTTTGTACAATTATGAACTGTAGTTTTATTTATATCTGCTTACGAGAAGTGCATATTTGTTTTTTTAGAATATCAAAGGAATATTTTGGAAACAGAATAAGCGTGCACTTTTATTTAATTAAAGAGGCATTGTGGCTTCTTTTGCCCATTTTTTTCTTCTGTATTTAGATAAGGTGCATTCACTTGATAAACGTGCGTATGATAGTCATTGAGCCATCGTCGCTCTTGAGTTGTCAAAAGCTCTGGTAGGATTAGCCGTCGATCAATAGGGCAATTTGTGAGTGTTTCAAATGATAGCATGTCTATATCGCCAGAAGTAATTTTTTGTGCAGGTTTCACAATCATCAAATTTTCAATACGAATGCCAAAATCTCCTTCACGGTAATATCCGGGTTCATTAGAAATAATCATTCCGGGAATAAGTTCTTGGTTTCCATGACGTGAAAGATTTTGTGGTCCTTCGTGAACAGAGAGATAAGAGCCAACTCCATGGCCAGTACCATGCGCATAATCAAAACCGGCCTTCCATAAAGAGATACGTGCTAGAACATCAATATCTTGCCCGCGTGTGCCTTTTGGAAATCGTGCGGTTGAAAGAGCAATCATACCTTTAAGAACAAGAGTAAAACAACGTTTTTCTTCTTCTCCGATAGAGCCGATTGCTATTGTGCGCGTGACATCTGTTGTGCCGTTGCGATATTGTCCACCTGAATCAACAAGATAAAGCTCACCGGCATTGAGTAGTTTGTTTGTTTCAGTCGTTACACGGTAATGAACAATTGCACCATTCGCACCTGCTGCTGAAATTGTATCAAAGGAAAGATCTTCGAGTTTTGTTCCCATTTTTTTTGCTGTTATTATGCGAAATTCTTCTAATTTTTGAGCAGCAGAAATTTCACTAATTGTGCCTGGTGTTTGTTTATCCAGCCAAGCCAAAAAACGAGTAAGTGATACACCATCACACAAATGAGCTTTGCGTGCACCATCTAATTCTGTGCTGTTTTTAATAGCACGTGGCAAGGCAGCTGGGTCGGTAAGCGTAATGAAAGAATTATTTTCGTCTTCAATAATAGTACGTAATTTTTCGCATGTTCGCAGTGGATCTAAAGCAAAAATCATTCCTTTTTGAACATAATCTTTAATCTTTGGAACGAGTTTTTCCGGTTCATATAATTTTACATATTGTTTCAGATAATTTTTCTGTTCTGGGCCAAGTTTTTTGCTATCAATAAATAAGGATGGTATTTCTTTGGTTGAAATGAGGGCAAAACAAAGAGCAAGAGGTGTATTGGAGACATCATTGCCCCGTATATTGAATGTCCATGCAATAGAAGCAGGATCTGTGAAAATAAAAGCATTTGCTCCGGCTTGCTGTATGTTTTTACAAATCAATGCTAATTTTTCGTCGGTTTTACATCCCGCATATTCGGGAGGATGAATCGATAAAGCAGCTTGCGGTAATTGTGGTTGGTCCTGCCAAATGAGATCAATAGGATTGGCTTTGGTTGCTATGAGCTTTCCTCCTGCTTTAAATTCTAGTGCTTTTCTCAATGTAGCGGTAGCAGCGATAGTATGAAGCCATGGGTCGAAGCCAATGGAAAGCTTGTGCCCATTTTCTTCCAGCCATTGTGAGGGTGAGCAAGCCATTAAGTCTTTATACTCAAAAATATGAGGATCAGTTTGCTGACGAACTTGGAGTGTATAACGCCCGTCTGTGAATATGATAGCTTTATTTTTTAAAATTAGTGCTGTACCAGCTGATCCAGTAAAACCAGTTAGCCAGCTAAGGCGCTGAGCGTGCGGTGGAATATATTCTCCTTGATGCTCATCTGTTCTTGGTACCAAAAAACCATCTAGCCCTATACGATCAAGTTCTTGACGAAGGAAAAAAATGCGTTCTGCAGCATGGGTTGGATTTGTTATAACCTCAAAAGATTGATACACGCGATGTCCTTTTTTATTTGAGATGTAAAGTAACCCATCCTTGGCGGTGGTATGTTTCAATATGTTGTAGGCCTTGTTTTACATAAGCTTTTAGAACATGGTCGCGCTGTTCTTCAAGAATACCCGATAATATGATAGATCCATTTTTTTGCAAAGCTTGGGTCATTTCTTGTGCAAGCTCAATAAGAGGGCCAGCGAGGATATTAGCAACAATAAGGTCAAAGGGTGCATGTGATGCAATTGTATCATGATTAAGGCCTGTCGCTGTAATAGCTGTGATATATCTTTTAACACCATTGAGTTTGATATTGTGTTGTGCGATTTGAACAGCAATTGGATCACTATCAGATGCAAGTATAGAAATGGGTTTAAGCATTGCCATACCAATGGCTAATACGCCACTACCTGTGCCAAGATCAAGAGCATTTTGAGGATTTTCAGTTTGCATAATTTGAGTGATCATTTCTAAACAACTAGATGTTGTTTCATGGTGACCTGTGCCAAAAGCTTGATTGGCTTCAATTTCAATTGGTAAAACATCAGGTGGGATGTTTTTTCGGTCATGACTTCCATGAATAAAAAAAGGGCCTGCATATACAGGTTTTAGCCCTTTAAGGCTTTGTTGAACCCAGTCAATATCAGGTAAAATTTCTATGTTAATTTTATTAGGGTCCAGAGTAAGAATATCTGCAAAGCGTTTATACGCATTGTCTTGGTTGTCTTTGTCAACGTAAAGTGATAGTTCATAAATAGCGTTTTTCTCATCTATTTCTACCAAAGCAAGAGGATATCCTTCTTCCTCAAAGGCTTCTTCCAGAAGAGTATAAAACTTTTCTGCCTCGTTTTTGAAGGCTGTACAGGATAAACGAATTTGCTGAGACATATTTTTTCTTTTATTAAATGCTTTTTAATTTAGTTTGAGATGAGCTTTTTAAGCTGTTTAATGGCAATATCATCTTTTAATTGATTCTCATTTTCTTCCACGTTGTAAGGAATAACACCAGCTAGTTTCCCGCCTTTTTTAAGCAAGAAAATTGCAGCTGTATGATCGTAAGTATAGTTACCATTTATTCCAGGGACTTTTTCTGCAACAATGTTGAAAGAGGATACCATTTTATGGACTTTTTCAGGATCTCCACTTATACCCATAATATTATTAGTAAAATTGCTTAGATAATCACGTAATACTTCTGGTGTATCACGTTCAGGATCGATAGTTACGAACCATATACCTAATTTATCAGTGTTAGGGCCAATTTCTGTAAGCCACCGATCAAGATTTATCAGTGTAGTAGGGCAACTTTCAGGACACATGGTAAAACCGAAAAAAATTGCTGAAGGTTTACTTCTAATATCAGCTTCAGTAACAGTTTGGCCATTGGAATCAATGAGTGTAAAATCATCACCTAAGGGCTTATTTTTCCACGCATCATAAGTAAAAACACCAGCGAGAAATACGATTGTTAGCCCAAAGATGTATATTACATTTTTCATAGTTTAACCTTTTTGAATTTTATAGCTTAACTTTTAAAGCATCGGGAACGCTATAGTGCTGACGAATTAGTTTTGCAATCTTTGTTTCAATATTACGAAGCATGATTTATGCTATAAGTTTCATAAAAGAATATAGGTTAAAAATATCGTATCACAGATGAGCAATAAAATATTGTATTTTCTATGTTGAGGATAGTTTTACTGCCCAAAAATCAGAATGTCATTGTTTTGTAATCTTAAAACAACTGATGCGGGATGAATAAATTTTAAAAAGATTTTTAGAGGCTGTAAAAACCATCTTCATATTAAACGATAATAAAATTACGTGAAGCAGTTATTTAGCAATGAACGCGCTAATGATTTTACGTAATGAAACTGGTGGTAATTTTCTTATTTTGATTACAAAATAGTGCAGCATGGGAGAACGATTTGTTACTTGGAATAACTGCACTGTTTTATGTGTTAAGCTTTAGTTATGAAGTCATCGAGAACACGTTTTTCACCGGCTTTATCAAACAAAACAGTCAATTTATTACCACCTATTGCTGAAATATGACCATAACCAAATTTGATATGAAAAACGCGATCATTAATTGAAAAAGCTGATGGTGTATCAAACGCGGATTGAGGGGTGACTTTTCTTTCAATATTTTTTTTCTGATAAAATTGAATGGGACTAAAATCTAAATCACTATTTTCATAACCAGTTTTCTGAATATAACCGGATGATTGTGAGCTCCAATTATTGTGTCTTGCTTCTGTTTGATTGTTGTTTGCATTCTTCCACCCTAGCTTTGAATATTGGCCATAACCACCATAAGATGTTTCATTTTCTAGCACTTCTATATGTTCTTCTGGTAATTCATCCAGAAAACGAGAGGGGAGGGTAGCTTGCCAAAGCCCGTGAATTCGTCGATTAGAGACAAACCATATATGCAGGTTTTGTTGTGCTCTTGTTAGCCCTACGTAAGCAAGCCTACGTTCTTCTTCTAGTCCTGCACGGCCACCTTCATCCAGTGAGCGTTGATTGGGAAAGAGTCCTTCTTCCCAACCGGGAAGAAAAACTGTTTTAAATTCAAGCCCCTTAGCTGAATGAAGAGTCATAATATTAACTGCATCCATATTTTCGTTATGCTCAATATCCATAACCAATGAAACATGTTCTAAAAAACTGTGAAGATTTTCAAATTGTTCCATAGAACGAATCATTTCTTTAAGATTTTCTAAGCGTGTTGGTGCTTCTGGCGAACGATCTTCTTGCCACATTTCCATATAGCCTGAATCATTAAGAATCATTTCAGTAAGCTCTGTAAGTGGTGTGCGTGGTAATAGGTTTTGCCAGCGGTGAAAATCTTCAATAATGTTGCGTAAAGCATTTCGTGCTTTAGGTTTTAGTTCATCGGTTTCGATTATTTCAATAGCAGCAGAAAAAAGAGGAATAGTACGTGCACGGGCATTATTATGAAGGTGGCGTAGTGTTGTCTCTCCTAAGCCACGTTTGGGTGTATTGATAATGCGTTCAAAAGCTAAATCATCAAAAGGTTGAGCAACAACACGCAAGTAAGCCAAAGCATCACGTATTTCCATTCGTTCATAAAAACGTGGCCCTCCAATGACACGATAGTTAAGACCAAGTGTTATAAAACGCTCTTCAAATGTGCGCATTTGAAATGATGCTCGTACTAATATAGCCATATCATTTAACAAATGCCCAGATTGTTGTGCTTGTTCAATTTTTTTCGCGATGGCACGTGCTTCTTCTTCCGAGTCCCATGCAGCATGGACTTTTACTTTTTTTTCTTCATTGTTTGCTTTATCTGAAAAAAGTGTTTTTCCAAGTCTTCCCTGGTTGTGAGAAATAAAATGAGAAGCTGTTTTAAGAATATGCGATGTAGAACGGTAGTTGCGTTCTAAACGGATGATTTTTGCAGGAGGAAAGTCTTTTTCAAAGCGCAATATATTATCAACTTTAGCGCCACGCCATCCGTAAATGGATTGGTCATCATCACCAACACAACAAAGGTTGACCTGCTGTCTTGTAGATTGTTGTGCTAAAAGACGAAGCCAGAGATATTGCGCTGTATTGGTATCTTGATATTCATCTACAAGAATATAGCGAAATTTAGCGTGATATTCATGAAGAATATCTGGGTTATGTTGGAAGATATTAATGGAATGGAGTAAAAGATCACCAAAATCACAAGCATTGAGACTTTTTAGCCGATCCTGATAGCTATGATAGAGTTCACGTCCCATACCTTTAGCAAAGGCATAAGAATCACTCTCTGAAATATGATCTGGTAAGAGCCCTTGGTTTTTCCAAGCATCAATCATTGTTGCCAAACTACGTGCTGACCAGCGCTTGTCATCTAAACCTGCTGCTTGAATGAGCTGTTTTAAAAGACGAACAACATCGTCAGTATCAAGAATGGTAAAATTACTTTTTAAGTCAACAAGCTCTGCATGGCTGCGTAAAATTTTTGCACCAATGGAATGAAAAGTTCCAAGCCACGGCATACCTTCGATAGTTTCACCAACAAGTTCAGCAATACGAGTTTTCATTTCATACGCTGCTTTGTTTGTAAAGGTAATCGCTAATATTTGCTTAGGGTGGGCAAGACCAAGGTGCAAAATATGAAAAATGCGGGTAGTAAGGACACGTGTTTTTCCCGTACCAGCTCCAGCAAGAACTAATAGAGGCCCTTCAGTGTTTATGACGGCTTCTTGTTGTTCTGGGTTAAGTTTTTTCAAATAGTCAGATTCGTATTGTACTTTTTCTTTTGCTTCTATAGCACCGGGAGTTAATTCAAAATTATTTTCACGCTTGAGGGGAAGCTCCTCATCTTCAAAAAATGGTACGTGATTAGAAAAGTCATTCATTATATTTTTTGTGTATTATTTTTTTGATTAAGACGCTAGTTTTTAAAAATTCTTCTTGGGAAAAATCTCAACATTTTCACGTGAATGAGTTTGCAGAAATAACAGAAAAAACAAAAGCAATATTAAAATTATTAAACGAAAAATTATAAAATGCGTAAGCACATAATAAAACTGAAATATTAATTTTTTTAGTCTTTTTTCAATATCAATGATTATTGAATATAAAAATTACTTTTTTATGAACTGTTTTTAAATCCCAAAAATAATTATGCTACAAATCTATTTATAAAGGGTTGATTAATATAAATGAATAATTTTTTACAAGCTATTTTTAACCAAACATTTATTTTCATCTTTTTCTCATTCATTGTTAGATAGACGATTTTGATCGAGAAATTTTTGAGCTTTTAAAAGTTCTTTTTTATCAAAAATTTTCTCAAGTTTTGTTCGCCCAAAACGATAACGGTTTTCCTCTGCATGAGTAGTTTGCTCAATACGTTTCTGCTGTTTTCGAAATTGGCGAAGGTTAATCACTTTAGTCATAGATAGGTTCATTTATTTTTTCGAAAAGAATCTAAAGAAACAACATCAGCACTTTGTTTGGTATCATTGTTTGAAGGTTTTTTATCTACTTTGAGATTCTGTGTTTTTATAAGCTCATTTTCTGTTTTTTGTTTGCTTAAAGAAATATCAGGTGCATGTGGAGCACCTTCTGGATTTTCATTTTCTTCAGAGGTAAGATTAGCGGGCAAATCAAATGCTGCTTCAAATGCTGCTATAGGGTCATAAAAAACTTGAATGGAAGCAAAAGGAATAATTAATTTTTCAGTAATTTCTCCAAAGGATAAAGTGACTTCAAAAGCAGTTTCTGATACATTCAAGTCTCTAAATTGATGTTGCAATACGATTGTCATTTGATCGGGATAGCGGCTTTTGAGTCGAGAAGAAATTTTTACTGCTGGTGCTTTTGTTGAAAAGGTAATAAAAAAGTGATGATTACCCGGGAGACCTGCTTTAGCGACTTCTAGCAAAACTTTGCGGATAACTCCACGAAGCGCATCCTGAACGAGAATATCGTAACGGATTTGATCTTGAGCCATTAAAGTTTATCCTTTTAATTTATGCAGTTATTGAAGCGCAAATAACATAGTGCAATGAAATATTTCTTTAAACTAGCAATATTTTTTCTACCATGCATTTTATAACAATTCGTATCTAGTCGATCAAAATAAATACTTAAAAAGTGAAGGCTTCTGTTGCCAGGTGCCTCCGAACCCCGCTTAAACCTGCGACGGTTTAAGACTTAATTTGAAGCTTTCGCACTGCGTTAAGCAGCGAGACGTACTTCCGCATAGTTGTCGTTTGCAACTACTAATTTAGTCCGATGACGGTGGTACAATACCGAGTAAAAGAGCAATCTTTACACCCTTGTCGATCCTATTTCGCCCCCACCAAAATATAACTCTGTTAATTATATTTTGGTGGAGGCGCCGGGTACCGCCCCCGGGTCCAATGGGTTTATTCCATTGTCCATTTATTACCATAGCTGGAAAACCAGCTCTTTAAATGTAGATGAAGAACAGCTTTTTGGAAAGGGGGAATTGTTAATATTTTGAATCTTTTCATTATTAATGAGTTCAAGGTTTTATAATGTGATTGTAAAGTGTAATTGTTCATTTTTGGTTTTATTTATGAAATGACACATAATTTAGTAGGGTAATTTATATAAAACGATTTTGATAAGGTAAACTAAAGAATGACTTAGATATCACTTAATTTTACCTATAGGTAATTAAATGTGATTGTTTGCTACTGGATCGAAGAAAATGTAAAGTGAATTCAAAACTTATTGGATGATAAAAATAAAGCACTGGAGTGACTATTTCAGAAATGGTGATGTGATATTGGGAAATCATAAAGAATTATACAGCTTTTTATTGTAATTACTAAAAAAGCAAATGCACTTGATAAAATTTTAATGTCAAGTTTTTATAGAACAATCAAAAAAAGCCCGATTTTCTCGGGCTTTTAAAATTGTTTTTTAATGCAAAGTTTAATGAGTTTCATCTTTTTGAAGATATCCATTTTTTCGAGGATCTGGCATCAAGATAATTGCTATGAATGCAATTATCATCATACCGGTTATATAAAAATAGAAGACAGATTCATATCCAATATCTTTTAATCCAAGTGCTACAGATTCAGCAGAACCACCAAATAGCGCGTTAGCAATAGCATAAGATAAACCAACTCCTATTGCACGAACTGAAGAGGGGAACATGTCTGCTTTTATAATACCAGAAATAGATGTGTAGAAGCTTAGAATGCACAGCATTCCAATAATGATTGATAAGGCAATCCACATATTGTTGGTGTTACCAATTATTTTAAGTCCGGGAATTGTAAAGATGATAGATAAAAGACTCCACATAAAGAGTGAAGCTTTTGTTCCAATTTTGTCAGCTAAAGCACCAAATGCTGGCTGGAATAACATGAAGATAAAAAGAGCTATCGTCATTATAGTTGTAGCTGTATGTTTGTCAAATCCGCTGGTAGTGATCAAATACTTTTGCATATAAGTTGTATAGGTATAAAATGTGAGCGAGCCTCCAGCTGTAAAACCAATAACCAGAAAAAAAGCTTTTCGATGGTTACACAGAAGCTCCATAAGGCTACCTGCTTGTTTTTTAGAACGACTTTCTTCAGTGGTTGTCTCATGGAGAGTACGACGTAAAAAAATCGCAACAATCGCTGCTAATCCACCAATGGCAAATGGAATACGCCAACCCCATGCTTTTAACTGATCTTCTGTAAGGTAAAGTGCTAGAATGAATATAACAAGACTAGCTAAAAGCTGCCCACCAATCAGTGTAGTATATTGGAAAGAACTAAAGAAACCTCGATGATTTTTAAGAGCAACTTCACTCATATAAGTTGCTGTTGTGCCGTATTCACCGCCAACAGAAAGTCCTTGAAGCATACGAAGTAGTAGAAGAAAAACTGCTGCTGTTACTCCGATAGTTTCGTAGGTAGGAAGTATAGCGATTAAGAATGAACCTCCACACATCATAAAAACAGAAATAAGCATTGAACGTTTACGGCCATAACGATCAGCGATATAACCAAAAAGCCATCCACCAATTGGGCGCATAAGAAAACCAATAAAAAAGACTGCGGCAGCTTTTAAGAGTTGAGCAACAACATCACCATCTGAGGGAAAAAATTGCGACGCGAAGTAGATGGATGTAAAGGAGTAAACATAAAAGTCATACCATTCTACAAGATTACCTGATGCACTAGATACGATAGACATGATACGCTTTTTTGTATCATGTGTTGCTAAAGTTCCATTATTTTCCATATTATCCCTCTTGAATTTCAATTGGCTTGCTTCCTTCTACAATATTTTATTTTTTGCGTCATCAAAATTTAAATCGCATAACAATAATTTTCTGTGAAAGGTGCTTTTTGGTTTATTTGAATTGTGTTTTTATGAATTTTGAAATTTCAATTTCCCGTAATAGATGGAATCAGTCATAATACTTTTATGAAAGTTTATCTTGATCTTCTATCCCATGTTTTAAGCAACGGTGTTGATCGTTCAGATAGGACAGGTGTGGGGACACGATCGATTTTTGGATATCAAATGCGATTTAATTTGCAAGCAGGATTTCCACTTTTAACAACAAAAAAGTTGCATTTGCGTTCAATTATTTATGAACTTTTGTGGTTTCTTAAAGGTGACACAAATATTGCGTGGCTAAAGGAACATGGCGTATCTATTTGGGATGAGTGGGCTGATAAAGAAGGAAATCTTGGTCCTGTTTATGGTTTTCAGTGGCGTTCTTGGCCTGCACCTGATGGGCGTTATATTGATCAACTAAGCAATCTTTTGGATATGATTAACACAAATCCTGTTTCGCGTCGTTTGATTGTATCAGCATGGAATCCTGCATTGATAGAGGAAATGGCTTTACCGCCTTGCCATTGTTTATTCCAATTTTATGTTTCTGATGGCAAATTATCATGCCAACTTTATCAGCGTTCAGCAGATATTTTTTTGGGAGTCCCATTTAACATTGCTTCTTATGCATTATTAACGATGATGATTGCTCAAGTTACTGGATTGAAAGTGGGTGATTTTATTCACACTCTTGGTGATGCTCACCTTTATGCTAACCATTTTGAACAGGCAGAACAGCAATTATCCCGTACACCGGGTACTTTACCTGTGATGTTCGTAAATCCAGAAGTAACAGATCTTTTTTCTTTTAAATTTGAAGATTTTAATTTGCTTAATTATGAAGCTCAGCCTCATATCAAGGCGCCGGTAGCAGTATGAAACTTCCAATTTATTTAATTGCAGCTGTTGCTCAAAATGGTGTTATCGGTTGTGACGGCACAATGCCTTGGCGTTTATCAACAGATTTGCAGCGTTTTAAGGCTTTAACTTTGGGTAAGCCCATTATTATGGGGCGCAAAACTTGGAATTCTCTTGGACGCCCCTTACCAGAGCGCACGAATATTGTAATTACTCGCAATCGTACTTTTGCAGCTGAGGGTGCTGTTGTCGCTCATTCTTTGTCTCAAGCTTGTGATATAGCGCAAGAGGTGGCTATTCAAAATGGTGCAGATGCAGTTTTTATTATTGGGGGTGGTGAAATTTTTCAACAAGGATTAATGATTGCTCGTAAAATATTCTTAACAGAAATTTTTGCGTCTATTGAAGGTGATAGTTTTTTTCCCATTTTTGATAAAGAAAAGTGGACTATTATTGAAACACAATATATTCCACAAGGAGATAAAGACAATTATCCGACGCGTTTTGTAATTTATGAACGGCAATAGTCATTTAAATTGAAAGAATTTATCAATTGATTGTAAACAGGTTATAGACCTTCTATAAAGTCAGTAATTGAGTTTTAAAAATGGTTGGTTTCGATTCATAGCACTAGTTAAAGAGGTAATGATGCCCTGGACAAATCAAAATGGCAGTGGCCCATGGAGTGGCGATAGAAATAAACTTGGTGGTGATAAAAAATTACCACCTAAGAATCCTTTTGGTTCTGGTGGCAATAATGGCAGTGATAATGGCTCTAATATTGATGATATTTTGCGTAAAGGGCAGTATCAGCTTAAACAGTTTGGTGAGAGTGGTATTTTCATTGTGTTATTTTTGCTTGCTATTCTTTTTTGGCTATTCCAGTCTATTTATATTGTGCAGCAAAATGAACAGGCAGTAGAGTTGCGCTTTGGTGTTCCTAAAGCAGGCATTGTTGGTGATGGTTTGCATTTTCATTTTTGGCCAATTGAAACCTATATGAAAGTACCTCTAACGGAAAAAACAATCGCAATTGGTAATCAATCTAATCAGGCACAACAGAGTGAAGGTTTGATGCTTTCAAGCGATCAGAATATTGTTAATGTAAATTTTTCTGTATATTATCGGATTTCAAATCCTAGCCAATTTTTGTTTAATGTGAATGATCAAGAAGGGACAGTGCGTCAGGTTGCTGAAAGTGCAATGCGTGAAGTGATTGGTTCACGCCCTGTTGATGATGTTTTACGCAATAAAAAAGAGGAAGTGGCTAATGATGTCAAAAAGATTATTCAGTTAACTGCAAATAAATACCAACTTGGTGTTGAAATAAACCGTGTATCAATTAGTGAGGCTGCTCCTCCTACTAAAGTTGCTGCTGCGTTTAATTCTGTCCAACAAGCAGAGCAGGAACGTGGGAGGATGATTGAGGAGGGTAATCGTGTGCGTTTCACTAAGATTGGTTTAGCCAATGGTGAAGCTTCACGCACACGAGAAATTGCAAAAGGTGAAAAAGCACGGATGATTGAAGAAGCAACAGGGCGTGCTAAACGTTTTCAGGCTATAGCTCGTGAGGCTGCAATTGCGCCAGAGGCTGTTCGCTACCGTTTTTATATGGAAACAATGGGGCGTATTCTTTCTTCACCTAATAAATTAGTTTTGAATCAAACAGATTCTCCAGTAATACCTTATTTACCACTGAATGAATTGTTACGTAATTCATCAGAAAAAACAGCGACAACATCGACACATTCCTCATTATTATTGGGGTCTAGTGTTTCTGGAGGGCGTTAATTATGCAGCAATCTCGTTTCTTTTTTGTTTTAGCTGTTATAGTATTTGCTCTGGTTACTTTATGGGCATCTATTTTTATTGTTTATCCTCGTCAGCAGATGGCAATTAAGCGCTTTGGACAGATCGTTAAAGTAGAGTCTGATCCTGGTATTTATTTTAAGGTCCCTTTTTTGGATCAGACAGTTATTATTGATAACCGACTATTGCGTTATGATTTGCCTACACAATCTGTGCAAGTTCGTGGTGGTGCCTATTATGAAGTAGATGCATTCTTTATCTATTGCATTACAGACCCTAAATTGTTTTTACAACGCATTGCATCGGGTCGGCCACAGATTGCTGCGCGTGAAAATCTTGCACCACGTTTTATTGATGCTTTGCGCGCTGTTTACGGTAAACGAGAATTCAAAGCAGCTTTATCGGATGAGCGTGGAGCGATGATGGCTGAAGTACAACGACAATTTTCTGTGGATGCAGGTTCATTGGGTATTACCATTGTTGATGTACGTATTCGTAAAACCGATTTAACTGATGCTGTTTCTGAAGATGTATATCGGCAAATGGCGGCTGAACGTGAAGCAGCTGCGGAAAATATTCGTGCTCGTGGTCAACAAGAAAGAGATCGTATTGTGGCAGAAGCTAATCGTGAATATGAAGAAATTGTAGCAGCAGCAAAACGTGATGCTGAAATTACACGTGGTGAGGGGCAGGCTGAAAGTATTCGTCTTTTATTAAATGCCAGAAAAACTAATCCATCATTTTACGACTTTTGGTTGGCGATGGAGCAGTATAAAAATTTGGAGCAAACCTCAATGGTGATTTCACCAAAAGAAGATTTCTTTTTCTATTTCCGCAATTTACCGCAAACGAAATCGAATATTAGCACTAATGGTTGATATGGGATAATAAAACTGATAATCTAAAATGAAGGAATAGGTCACAGCTATAGATTTTGCTTTTTCATTAAAAGCTTAATGTATGGCTACTTTTTTTGTGATGAAGTCTGTATGGTATTGTAACGGACATGTTTATTTTGCAGAAAAGAATTTGGTAATGCTTGTTTCAGCATTGAGCGAACACATATTATGGGTAGAAATATGTTACTGAAACGCTTTGTCACGGTAATCATTATCTGTATGGTTTTGTCTTTATTAAGATCAGTAAGTTGGTCTAATGTTACCTTACAAAAAGATGTGTCACTATCAGTTCCTGATTTAGCTGCTACCCTTTTAGATACAGTTGTAAATATTTCTACAACACAAATAGTTGATGGGACTGAACAAGATGAACATACTCCTGCTCCTGTTATTTCGAAAGATTCATTACTACAAGAATATTTTGATGATTTTTTTACATCAAAAGATGGTCAAGAGGGTAGTCAGTTTCAGAAGGTACGTTCTTTAGGATCAGGTTTTGTAATTGATGCTCAAAAAGGGCTTATTGTTACAAATTACCACGTTATCGTGGATGCTGATGATATTGAGGTTAATTTTACTGATGGCACAAAGCTAAAAGCGAAATTACTTGGAAAAGATAGTAAGACGGATTTAGCTTTACTTCAAGTAACGCCAGGAAGCAAAAAGTTAACAGCTGTACGTTTTGGTAGTTCAGAAAAAGTACGTATTGGTGATTGGGTTATGGCCATCGGTAATCCTTTTGGTTTTGGTGGTAGTGTAACGGTTGGAATTATTTCTGCACGTAATCGTGATCTTAATGCTGGTCCTTATGATAATTTTATTCAAACAGATGCAGCAATTAACCGAGGAAATTCTGGAGGTCCATTATTTGATAGAAATGGTGAAGTGATTGGGATTAATACAGCAATTGTTTCGCCTTCTGGAGGATCGATTGGGATTGGTTTTGCTATACCATCTGACATGGCCATTTCTATTATCAATCAATTGCGTGATTTTGGGGAGGTAAGACGCGGTTGGCTGGCTATTCGTATTCAACCTGTAACAGATGATATTGCAGAAAGTTTGAAATTGGACCAAGCTGTTGGGGCGTTAGTTGCGGGTAAAATCGAACATGCAAAGGTAGATAATAGCCAATTACATGTTGGTGATGTTATTCTTTATTTTGAGAATACCAAAATAAAGAATGCACGTGATTTACCGCGTTTAGCAGCAGAAAGTCCTGTAGGGAAAGTGGTAAATATTACGGTTTTACGTGATGGACAGGAAAAAACAGTAAAAGTTAAACTTGGTCGTTTAGTTGAAACTGACTCAGATGAAAATAAAGCAAAAAAATCTGATAAGAAAAAAAGTAGCGCAGATCCTGCTACAATGCAGTTTATGGGCATGACATTATCGGCGCTTAACTCTGATTTACGCCAGCGCTATTCAATTACTGATAAGCTTAATGGGTTAGTTGTGACATCCGTGGCACGAGATAGTGCGGCTGATAAAAAACGTATTTGTGTTGGTGAAGTAATAGTTGATATCAATCAAAGTTCAGTTACGACAGTTGATGATGCTCAAAAACGTTTTCATAAATTACGTGAAGCAGGACGCAAAAACGCTTTATTTATTGTTGCTCGTCCTGATGGAGAATTGCGATTTGTAACCATCCGAATGGATTGATGTTCTCAATACCTTTGTTTTCCTTGTAAGAGATAATTTTATAAGGCGGCGCTTTTGTGCTTAATACTGATATAAAAGAATTATTATTGTTTGTAAGTAATGCATCGATGTTAACAATATCTATATGCAAATTCTAATTTTTTAGCTTATTTGGAATGTATTTTATTATGGTTGACGTTCATACGTACAAGAAGAGTGTTTTATAGAGAGTATTTTAATTTATCTATTAATCGTAATACTTTGATTTTATTTTAGAATTATCGTATTGCTTGTTTTTATCTTTTTAAAGAATAAAAATACCGTTACATTAGCTTTTTCTCTTTATTTAAATATCAATGTTTTTGGTATTCACAGTTTAAGAAATTCTATTTACAACGTCATAGGTAAATACTGGAGTTAATATTAATGATGAGCATTACAATTAAGTGATTGATTAATGTATATAAAAGGCTTCCATTCATGACACAAAGAATGGTTACATTGATAGCTGGTCCAACGGCAAGCGGAAAGTCAGAACTTGCATTAAAAATAGCTCAAGAAAAAAATGCCGTCATTATTAATGCTGATTCGATGCAGATTTATAATGTGTTGAATATTTTAACAGCAAGGCCGACAAGAGCTGATAGTCTGATTATTCCACACTATCTTTATGGTTATGTAAGTCCTGCTTTTAACTATTCGGTAGGGCAATGGTTGAGCGATGTTGAAAGGCTTTTAAGCGCATTTCCGCTGAAACAACTTATTTTTGTTGGAGGAACAGGGCTTTATTTTCGTGCGCTTTTAGAAGGAATTTCAAAAATCCCTTCTATTCCAGATGTTATACGGGAAAAGTGGCGAATTCGACTTTATAAGGAGGGAGCTGAAAGTCTTTATCGTGAATTGTTGCAGGTTGATGCTGTTCTTTGTGAAAAAATTGCTCCACAAGATGGACAACGAATTGTTCGTGCTTTGGAAGTTTATGAATCAACAGGTAAGAAATTAAGTTGGTGGCAAAAGAAAAAAACAAAATCTTTAATTGCGCAAGACTGTTCAGAAAAAATTCTTCTTATTCCTCCACGTCGATTACTTTATGAACGGATTAATGAACGGTTTAACCATATGGTTGAAAGAGGAGTGTTAGAAGAAGTAATTGCTATGAAGAAGCTCATGCTTTCTCCTTTACTGCCGGCGATGAAAGCTATAGGAGTACGTGAACTTATGGCTTATTTAGATGGATATAAGGGCTTTAAAGATGCTATTGAAGAAGCGAAAATGCAAACTAGAAGATATGCAAAAAGGCAAATGACCTGGTTTAATAACCAATTTGATGACAAATGGAATCTCATTTATTCATAAAACAAAGGGTAGGAAAAAATATCAAAATTGTTTAAGAAGAGAAGAATATTTTGAATGAAAAATTTTTCAAAAAGAAATTTTAAATTGACGAATAATATTAATGAAATTAAAATCTTCACCTACAGAAAGTGCTCTTATCGTGGTTGCGTATAAAGATAAGCAGTTCGATTTATGATATTTTCTCCTTATATGCTATAGGCTCCTTTGGGAGCCTTTTTTGTTATGCTGTAGAATAGGCGAGTAGAAAACATGACAAATTATCCAAGAACACAAGAGAGGACAAATGGGAAGATAATGTTGGGGGCTGAAATAGTAGTTCAAGCTCTTATTGATCAGGGGGTTGAACATATTTTTGGTTATCCTGGTGGAGCTGTTCTTCCTATTTTTGATGCGATTTATAAGCAAGATTCATTTCAACATATTTTGGTGCGTCATGAACAAGCAGCAGGTCATGCGGCGGAAGGCTATGCACGCAGTACTGGAAAAGTTGGCGTTATGCTTGTGACTTCTGGTCCGGGAGCAACAAATGCTGTAACTCCTTTGCAAGATGCATTGATGGATTCTATCCCTATTGTTTGTTTCTCTGGTCAGGTACCTACAACTTTGATTGGAACGAATGGTTTTCAAGAAGCGGATACAGTTAGTATTACGCGGCCTTGTACTAAACATAATTGGCTTGTTAAAGATGTGAATGATCTTGCACAAATTATTCATGAGGCATTTCATATTGCCCAATCGGGTCGTCCAGGGCCAGTTTTAGTTGATATTCCTAAAGATATTCAATGCATTTCAGGTGTTTATAAGGCGCCTCAAGCTATGACATCTATACATTGTCATTCCCAGTTCAAAAAGGATGCAAAAGCTATTGAACATGCTGCTTCTCTTTTAGCAGAAGCTAAACAGCCTGTTATTTATTCTGGTGGTGGTGTTATTTCATCAGGACTTGAAGCTGTAGAACTCTTAGGTGATTTAGTTCAATTGGGAGATTTCCCGATTACTTCGACATTAATGGGACTTGGTGCTTATCCTGCTTCTGGCAAAAATTGGCTTGGAATGCTCGGGATGCATGGAACTTATGAAGCTAATATGGCCATGCATCATTGTGATGTCATGTTGGCTCTTGGTGCACGGTTTGATGATCGTGTTACTGGGCGGCTTGATGCATTTGCACCTCATGCGCGCATTATACACGTTGATATTGATCCTTCTTCTATCAATAAAATAGTTAAAGTAGACGTTCCTATTATTGGGGATGTCTCCTATGTTTTAAAAGACATGATACAATGTTTGCGTGCACTACAACCTGTATTTAATAAGAAGAGTCGAAATGAGTGGTGGACACAAATTAATCAATGGCGTGCTCGTAATTCATTAGTATACGTCAAGAAAAAAGATGTTATTATGCCACAATATGCTCTTGAACGGCTTCATGTTCTTACCAAAGATGCCAATACTTATATTACAACTGATGTCGGACAACATCAGATGTGGGCTGCACAGTATTGTCGTTTTGAAGAACCAAACCGTTGGATGACGTCTGGTGGTCTTGGAACAATGGGGTATGGTTTTCCTTCTGCTATTGGTGTTCAGATTGCACATCCTGATGCACTTGTTATATGTGTTTCTGGTGATGCTTCAATTCAGATGAATATTCAAGAACTTGCAACAGCAGTTCAGCATAATACACCTGTAAAAGTTTTTATTTTGAACAATCAATATATGGGTATGGTCCGCCAGTGGCAGCAATTGTTACACGGCAACCGTCTTTCTAATTCTTATATAGAATCGATGCCTGATTTTGTTAAATTGGCGCAAGCTTATGGAGCAGTTGGTATTTGTTGCTCAAAGCCAGATGAGCTTGATGACAAAATTCAACAAATGATTGATTGTGATAAGCCGGTTTTATTTGATTGCCGTGTTGATAATTTAGAAAATTGTCTTCCTATGATTCCGTCTGGGTGTGCACATAATGATATGCTGTTGCCTGATGAGGCTGATGATGAAGTATTTGCTAATGCTGTTCCTGTTACAGGAAAATTATTCGTATAGGAAGTTTGAAATCTATTATACTCAATTAGAGAATTTTATTTCAGCTTATTTCACTATTTTTGATCATTGATTTAATAGAAATTGGTATGCCGGTTTTGAGTTGATGGTGAGCCGGATATTTAAACGTATATCTCTGATTTATTTTTAGGATATGGAAATTATTGTCGTTTATTATATGTGTTGATTTATCAGTTTGTCGGTCAATTGGCATATTTTTCTTCAACAAGAGTAGGCTTAATTAAGGGTATAGGCGGTGGATAGAGGTACAGGCTTTGTAAATTGTGAAAGTATTTTGTGTAAGTTAGTATAGCAATGGACTATTTTAATTTTTAAATTATTAAAAGCTATCTAACATTGATCAATTTGGTAATGCTCTACGTTTTTTGGAGTTTATAAAATATATTAAATTGGATGACTCAAAAATGAGCTAAAATTTTAAGAACATTATAAGGATAAGCTTATCTTTGATAATAGTTTTTATTTTCAAAATGCTTGCTCTTTTTGTACGAATCTTGTCTTGATAAACTATGCAGTTTTCATCAGAACAAGATAATGCGCTGAAGGCTGTAGCCGCATGGTTGAAAGATGGGAGCTCTCCTGTTTTTCGCCTTTTTGGCTATGCAGGAACGGGAAAAACAACACTTGCTCGCTATTTTGCAGAAACAATTGATGGTTCTGTTCAGTTTGCTGCGTTTACAGGTAAAGCAGCACAAGTTTTGCGTTCTAAAGGGGCGAGTAATGCTCGTACTATTCACTCATTGATTTATTGTCCTCGTGGTGAGCAAGAAGTTTCTGATGAAGTGACAGGTAAAACATCTATAACACCAACATTTTCATTAAACCGACAAAGTCCAATTGCGCAGGCTAAGCTTGTTGTTGTCGATGAATGTTCAATGGTAGATGAACAATTAGCACGTGATTTGATGAGTTTTCGCACGCCAATTCTTGTCCTTGGTGATCCAGGTCAGTTGCCTCCCATATCAGGAGGCGGTTTTTTTTCTAATGGTACACCAGATTTTCTTTTATCAGAAATTCATCGACAGGCGTATGATAATCCAATTATTCGCTTAGCTATGGATGTACGTGAGGGGCGTGATATTGCTTATGGGGATTATGGGTTAGCGCGTGTTGTTAAGCGTAAAGAGCTTGATCAACAATTGGTATTAGATGCTGATCAACTTTTGGTAGGGATGAATCGAACGCGCTATCTTTATAATAGGCGTTTGCGTGAATTAAAGGGGTTTATAGAAAAATATCCGCAGATTGGAGACAGGCTTGTGTGTTTGCGCAATGATTCAACAAAAGGTTTGTTGAATGGCTCTTTGTGGACAGTTATGACTTCAAAGAAGGAACTTGTTAAACCAGGTATTCATCTTCTTGTTAATTCGGAGGAGAGCGAATGGGGAGTTGTAAAAATTAAACTTCTCAAAGCAATTTTTGAAAATCCTGAAGATGAAATTTCATGGCAAATAAAAAAGAGATACGATGACTTTGATTATGGGTATGCACTAACTGTTCATAAAGCTCAAGGATCTCAATGGGATAGTGTGGTTTTATTTGATGAAAGTTTTGCATTTCGTGATATGAATGCATGTTGGCTTTATACGGGGATTACACGCGCAGCAAAACAGTTAACAATTGTTCGATAGAATAAGAAATAATTTTTATTGCCTGATCTTGTAAGGAATTGTATTTTTTTCTTTTTTTAAATTTAATAGAAATGAAAGTGTACATGGCAGTAAAACTTTCAGTTAATCTCAATGCTGTTGCTGTTTTGCGTAATCGGCGTCATTTGCCATGGCCAAGTGTTACAGATATTGGGTATAAAGCACTTACAGCTGGTGCAGCGGGGTTGACGGTTCATCCGCGGCCGGATGAAAGACACATTTGTTTTTCCGATTTGCCAGATATACGTTTTTTAATTGACAATAATTTTCCCACTGCTGAATTTAATATTGAAGGTTATCCAAGTGATATGTTTTTAGATATGGCAGAAAAATATGCTGATCAAATTACACTTGTACCTGATGATCCAGCTCAATCGACGTCTGATCATGGTTGGGATTTTTCTAATAACGCAGAATTTTTAACACCTATTGTACAACGCTTAAAGGAAAAGAAAATTCGTGTATCATTATTTGCTAATCCAGTTGTAGAAGGTCTTGATACTGTTAAAACGATTGGTGCCGATCGTGTAGAGTTTTATACTGGAGCTTATGGTGGAGCATTTAAAGATAAGGAGAAACAGAAGCAGGAGTTAGATAAACTTGTATTGGCGGCCAAAAAAGCCAGAGAGTTGCAACTAGGTATCAATGCGGGGCATGATCTGACAGTTTCTAATTTGCCTTCTCTTGTTGATCGAATACCTTGGCTTGATGAGGTTTCTATTGGTCATGGACTTATCGCTGATGCGTTAGAATATGGGATACATGAGACTGTTCAGCGTTTCATTCGTTTGTTAATATAAATTTTACTTATATTAGTTTATTAATGTGGGGTAAAATTTTCTTGTAAATCGGAAAAATTGCTTGTTTTATGACTTATCCAAAATCATAGTCATTAGAAAATCGCGATTGGTATTATTTGTGATTTAATAACTTTATTCCAAATAGTGAATTGGATATTTATTTAGGTTAAAATAAACTTTTAAAAAGTGTGGAATTAAAATGTTATAATGTGTCAAATGCACTATTTATGGTTAACTAAAATTTTATTGTATAGCTGATATTTTTGTAATTGTGATCAATCGTTTGACATGATATTTCCCTACATAATCTGAAAATAAAAGTAAGAAATAAGCTTTAAAAAATTATTTTGTTAAATAAATGGAACTATATAGATGGTTATCAATCATTTTAGAGAATGGTTGTTTTTTATCATAGGGTAGATAGGTGGGGTGGTTTTAATGCCAAAGTATAGGTAGGCTATCATGTTTATTATGATTTTTTACTATTTATTTTGAGATCTAAATATAATTTTAAAAAATTATTCGGATTTGTAGCTTTATTGTTTGTAATATGCAAATTAAAAAATTATTCAATTACCGTTTTATTATGAGTGGGAATTTGGGCATTTGTAAGGTGCAAAATGCGTAAAGTGGTTTTCTACTCTTTGTTTATTGAGTGAAAGAAATTTAAGCTTTGATTAAAATGTAGATATAAAGGAATATTTTTATGCGTGTTTATTATGATTGTGATGCCAACGTTAATTTAATTAAAGAGAAAAAAATAGCAATTATCGGTTATGGTTCACAAGGGCGTGCACACGCGTTAAATCTAAAGGATTCTGGTGTTCAAAATATACAAATTGCTTTACGCCCAGGATCAGCGACAGCTAAAAAAGCCAAAACAGATGGTTTTAAAGTTGTTGATGTTTCTGAAGCAGCACAGTGGGCAGATCTTATTATGATGGTAACACCTGATGAGTTGCAGGCTGATATTTATAAAGAGCATGTCCATAATTATTTGCGTGATGGAGCGGCGATTGCTTTTGCACATGGTTTGAATATTCATTTTGGCTTGATTGAGGTAAAAAAACTATTGATGTTGTGATGATTGCTCCCAAAGGTCCAGGTCATACAGTGCGTGGCGAATATCAACGCGGTGGTGGTGTTCCTTGCTTAATTGCGATTGCGCAGGATGCTTCGGGTAATGCGCATAATGTGGCGTTGTCTTATGCTTGTGGTATTGGTGGTGGGCGTGCCGGTGTGATTGAAACAACTTTTAGAGAAGAATGTGAAACAGATCTTTTTGGTGAACAAGCTGTTCTGTGTGGTGGGCTTGTTGAACTTATT
Source organism: Bartonella sp. WD16.2 (assembly GCF_002022505.1). NCBI lineage: Bacteria > Pseudomonadati > Pseudomonadota > Alphaproteobacteria > Hyphomicrobiales > Bartonellaceae > Bartonella > Bartonella sp. WD16.2. Next base: position 986,244 of record NZ_CP019781.1, on the reverse strand, counting down.
CGTGCAGGTTTTGAAACATTGACAGAAGCAGGTTATGCGCCTGAAATGGCTTATTTTGAGTGTTTACATGAGGTTAAATTGATTGTTGACCTCATTTATGAAGGCGGTATTGCAAATATGAATTACTCAATTTCCAATACAGCTGAGTGGGGGGAATATATGTCTGGTCCACGTGTGATCACTGATAAAACCAAAATAGAGATGAAACGTATTTTAAGGGATATTCAAACAGGTAAATTTACATCAGATTGGATGCAAGAATATAAAGCTGGTGCAGCCCGTTTTAAAAGTATTCGACGTTTAAATGATGCACACCCTATTGAGGAAGTTGGTAAGAAACTACGTGCTATGATGCCTTGGATTAGCTCTAATGCTTTGGTTGATAAAGAACGTAACTGAGTTTCGTTGGGTTAAGCGTAAAAAAGCTATAAGACTGGATAATGAAAAATTCTTTTTTATGATGTATTTTTTACGCATAAACTTTATTTTTTATGTTTGATAAAATTCTTCTTTCCAAATATAAAGTACATAAAGCTTAAGAAAACAAACCAAAGTGATGTGTATTTTAAAGCTGCTAAAGTATCGGCTTCTAACGTCAATAAAGAAATAATAAAGGCGAAGAAAGCTAGAGTGACCCAGCACATAAAAACACCCCCTGGCATTTTATAGGTAGATATATCATGTTGCGTAGGGTAATTACGACGGTAAATAATATAGCTGATTAAAATCACGGACCATACAAATATAAATAAAATTGCTGAAATGGTTGTAACGATTGTAAAAGCATCTATAGCAGTTGGAGATAACGATGAGAAAATGTAGCCTAATAAAATACACAGGCAAGAAAAAACTAATGCATTAGCTGGAACGTGGTTATTAGAAAGTTTTCCTAAGAAAGCAGGAGCTCCTTGTTTAGTGGCAAGGCCGTATATCATGCGGCTGGTAGAAAAAATACCGCTATTTGCAGAGGATGCTGCTGATGTGAGAACAACAAAATTGACTATACCAGCAGAGATTGGAATACCAGCAAGTAAAAACATTTCTACAAATGGACTTTTATCTGGAACAACTTGATGCCAAGGTATGACTGACATAATTACAACAAGAGAGAAGATGTAAAAGAATACAATACGAATAGGTATTGAGTTGATTGCTTTTGGTAATATTTTTTCAGGTTCTTTGACTTCGGCTGCGGTTGTTCCGGCCAGCTCAATGCCAGTAAAAGAAAAAATAGCAATTTGAAATCCAGCAAAAAATCCAATGATTCCTCGAGGGAAGATATTTCCATCATTCCATACGTTACTAAGAGAGGAAACGGTGCCATTTGGGGAAGTAAAACCAATAAAAATCATATAAAATCCAACAATAATTAATACCAGAATTGCTATGATTTTGATAAGACCGAACCAGAATTCAAGTTCACCAAATAATTTTACTGCTACAAGGTTAAACATTAAAAAGAATAAGATGCAAATAGGAACGGGAATCCATGGGTTGAGTGTAGGCCACCAAAATTGTGCATAACTAATGATGGCAATAATATCTGCAACTCCGGTTACAATCCAGCATAACCAATAAGTCCATCCAATGAAAAAACCAATAGTTGGTCCCAATAATTCGGATGAAAAGTCCATAAAAGATCGATATTGTGTATTAGAGAGTAATAATTCTCCCATAGCTCGCATTACAAAGTAGAGAATGCAACCAATAATAGCGTAAACTAGTATAATTGAAGGGCCTGCAACGCTTATTGTTTTGCCTGATCCCATGAAGAGACCTGTTCCAATAGCACCACCAATAGCAATAAGTTGCACATGGCGATTATCTAATCCACGTTGTAATTCCTTTTGATAATCTTCATCTAAATTTGGTTTATGATCCATTTTTAGGAGAACCCCTTTATTATTTAAAACTAAGTTACACTAACAAAAAAACAATTTCCCATATGGAAGCATGATACAAGTGAGTCGTAAAGCAGAAAAACACTTTCATGACTTTAAATGCTGATCACTTTTGGATTAGATATACATTTCAATCGACAGGAAGGCACCTTGGAGAAAGATTTGGAAGTTTTTTAATAAATAACATTGGGAACATAAAACACTCTGTGTGAACTAATTTGAGGAAATTAGAACAGATGCGAAAATCGGGATAAAATAAGGGAATGTAACTATATTTTTTCCATTAAAACGAAGAGAGGATCTTTAAGCTTTTTCTCAAGATGTGTGTTCTTCATTTTGGGTTGGTGTTAGGCTAATTTGCAAATTTAAGGCACTCAAAACATTAAGAAAGGTTGAGAGTTTAGGATCACCTTTGTCGCTTAAAGAGCGATAAAGAGATTCTCTTGACAATCCAGTGTTTTTAGCGATTTTACTCATTCCTTGGTTTTTTGCTATTATCCCAAGAACATGTGCAAGATACTGACTATTTTTACTTTCAAGAGCATCTTGTAAAAGAATTTGTTGAGTTTCAGGAGTTTTAAAATACTCACTTGTATCAAATTTAGTGATTTCCATGTTTGAGTTCCTTTACTATTAGTAGGGCTTTTTCAATATCTTTTTGTTGGGTAGATTTATCACCGCCATTAAGGAGTAGAATAATTTCTTGTCCTTGTTTTACAAAATAAACCCGATAGCCAGGGCCATGATTTATTTTTAATTCTGCAATGCCATGGAAAAATTTTACATTGCCAAGAAGCCCTGTTTCTATTCTCGCTATCCGTGTCACAACGTGTGCTTGCGCAATCTCATCTTTTAAAGAATCTAGCCATTTTATAAAATACTTTGTTTTGTACACTGTAAACATATGTAACTTATAAGATACAGTTATTACAGTGTCAAACACAATTTTTTGTTCTAATAACAGACAAATTTTCTCATTTATAGAATTTATTTTATAAATATTATCAATGAGTTCTATGAATGTGATGAGAAAAGCATTTAGATATTTGTAAAATGCTATAAACTGTTTATTTTCAGTTATTTATTTTATTTATCTGTATTAAATAGTTTAGTAAATTGTTATATAATATTGTAAAATATATAAAAAATAGTTTTTCATATCCGTATTTTGTTTCATTAAGACACACATAATTTCCCTTAGATAAAGATATCCAACATGATCAACAAAGTAATTTTAGTAGGCAATCTTGGTGCCGATCCAGAAAGCAGAACAATGCCATCTGGAGTAGAAGTAGCAAATTTCCGTATAGGCACTTCTCAAAGCTATACAGATAAAACAACTAATCAAAGAATAAATAAAACAGAATGGCATCCTATCGTTGTTTTTAATCCGCATCTTGCAAAGATTGCGCTGCAATATTTGAGTAAAGGTTCCAAGGTTTATGTTGAAGGTCAATTACAAACACGTAAATGGCAAGATAAAAGCGGGCAAACACGTTACACAACAGAAATTGTCTTGCCGCAATATAAGGGTGAGTTGAAGATTCTTAATAGCATTCAAAAAGATGGTATTGATATGGCTTTGGAAGCGATGGAGCAAGAGGATAAGCGGTATTTAGAAACGACTTTGGATGACAATATCCCGTTTTAATTGGTAAGTTTATTATGAAGAAACGTAAGAAACGGGGAAGACCTAGAATAGAAGGTCAAAAAAGAGAACCCAATGGACGTATCTCACGTGCAAAAACGACTGATAAGTCTTTGTACCAACAGACACTTAAAATGCGTGCCAAGCGTTATGGGGCGAGTATTCAAGATGCGAAAAACCCGATTATAGGCACTTATGTAGGGCGATTATATTTATTGGAAAAAAGATTAATCAAGATCAGTATGATGCATCACAGCAGTATATTCAGGTGCGAAACAATTATTCGAGTGCGAAAGGATTGTCGGGGGCTTATTATGATGGTGCCAATGACAATCACGATCAAGACAGTCTTGAGAAGTGAGTTGAAATAACAACTGATCGCTATGAAGTTGTGCAAGAGGTTATCAGAGAAACACAGGGGTTATATCGTCAGTATAATCTTTATGCTGCTTTGCAGTACATCGTTATAGAAGACCAACAACTAGAACATCTTGTTAGTTCTCTACGTGTTGCGCTGAATGCTCTTCATAAGTTTTTTGACCGTTAACCAAAAGCGAGCAACAATAATATTGAGCCACTAATTACAGCGGTTGTTATTATAAATAAAGATGCCGGCACTTTCAATCCAAAGCGCCACAGCAAGCTAATTGGGATAGACATGATGCTGATAAATATAAGCAGTGCTATTGGAAAAATAAAATTATCAATTGCCAAATTCATTTTATTCTTCCATTACTTTTTTCTGTTTCTCATTTATTTCTTTTAACATTTGAATAGCTAGGTCACGTCCTATAATCGCTTTACGGCGTAGTTTCAGGTACTTAATGATGGAATAAGGAAGCGAGATGGTTAATACTACCTTTACACAAGCCACCATAGAAGTTACGGCCTGTGCTAATAAGAATAGAGTAAAAATCATTTTTCTCTCCTTCTTGGATTTTGATTAGTCATTATTTCGTTAATTTTTTCAATTGCTTCGTCCAATTGTTGAATTACGTCCTTCAGTTTCTTTTTTACTATTATGTATAATCCTAAAAATATCGGTAAAGATATGGATATTAAGAGAAAAGCCACCAATCCTATTGCAGTTGGGATATCAAATTGATCTCTATCTAGATTACCCAATATTAAAAGAGTATTAGATAAACCTAAACTTATAAAAAATATTAGTATTAGTTGCATCCGTGAAATAACACCAAACTTCATTACCTTCTTCATCTCTTTTTGTGTGTTGAGTATCGAATCCCATTTTGAAGTCATCTTTTCTCATTCCTTAATTTCTTTGCTTTTTAATCACATTATCGTAGTTTTCTATTATTGGATTATAGAGATCGACAGAGTTATCATGTGTATAACTTGTATTCCAATCTTCCTTCGTTATCTTCAAAATGGGATGAGGTATACTGAATGCCGCAAGTGTTCTTTATTATTATGACGGCGTAGATCATTGTTACCCCTCCCTCCTAATTTTAAAATTACGAGCTCGTATAATTGATTCGATAAGAGAGGGCAATTTACACCATATTTAGATTAATTGAGATAAAAAAATTAGATCATGATTTTTAGTTGACAGGGGGATAAAAATGGTATTTAATGACAATACGGTACTAGTCGTGTTGTGCCTAAAATTAGATTTATAATACAATTTTTATTTCTTGCTATGCTACGGAAAGTCCTGCGAAAGCGAGGTTTTTTGTTAAAGCAATCCAGTTTATTCATTTTTATTTATTGACGATTTATTGACCTCCTCTTGTCCCCCCGAGAGTAAGGTCTTTTTTATGTCTTACACTCAAAAGGAGTAATCCATAGCATCTGGAGTTAGGGATAGTGAGTGAACTTTCGTATAGCCACCTCTCAAAGAAATATAGATAAAGCAACAGGTCAAAGAATAAAGAAAACAGCATGACATTTTATCATGATTTTTTCTGCCTCTTGCAAAGGTTGCACTTTAATATCTCTGTAAAAATTCCAAGGTTTATGTTGAAAGTCAATTGCAGACACGTAAATGGCAAGATAAAAGCGGGCAACATTACACAACAAAAATTATCTTACCCAATATAAGGATGATTTAAAGCTATCAGGACAACAGAAAAAATGATGATGATTTTGGTCAAGAGCGGGCTTTACCCCATAACAGAAGCTGAATTTGTTACATAGATTGAGCAAAATCCTGAAAAGTTTGAACAAATTATGAGCAGAGCGTGAAAAACATGCGCCTTATCACGAGATATAACCAAGTGATGTTGCTTGGTTATGCTGCGCAAGTGCGGCAATTTTTTAAACAATACGAAGAAAGGCATTTAAAAAATGGTGACAACACAAATAACTATCAATGACACATTAGTGGTTAGCTTTTGGGCTAAGATGTTCAATACAGAGATTTTAGAAGCGTTGCCCATTGCACCACTTATGGAAAAGACAAAAATAGTATCATCCAAGTGAAGGATGAATTAGGAAAAACATCGGGTGATTCAATTACTATGGGATTACGGACCCAGCTTATGGGTGATGGTGTTAGCGAGGGCCAAACGCTGGAAGGTAATGAAGAAGCACTCCAGATAGTATGTATTAAAAAGCTTGCTCATGCTGTACATGTTCCAAATAAAGGGTCGGTCGGTCAGAAACGTGTCTTATTTAACTTGCGTAATGAAGGAAAGGATGCATTTGTTGATTGGTATGCAGACCGTTTAAGTATAATGTTCTTTATTCAAGCTACAGGATATACAGCACTATGGATGCAGTTTAAAGGGGGCACCATATCAATTGAACCAGTGCATTATGGTTTTAATGCCCCCTTAGAGCCAAGCAGTAAGCGTGTTATTCGTCCAGGTCAGAAAAGAACTGATGAAACGCTTGCAAAAGAAGATGTATTTAATCTCAGATTGATCGATCAAGCTGTGCAGCGTGCAAAACTGGCTAATCCTAAGATTAGACCGGTGTGTGTTAATGGAAAATCAGTTTATGTGATGTATCTTCACCCAACACAGGTGACACAATTGCGCACCAATACAGATGCTGGTCAGTGACTTGACATTACTAAAGCAGTTTATGATAATTCAAGTTTTAAAAACACAATTTTTGATGGGGCAATAGGGATATATAATGATGTTATTTTACATGAAGATCCGTGTGTGCCTCATGGTGTTGATTCAAAGACAAAAGAGCCTGTTTTGTCTGTTCGGCGTGCTGTTTTGCTTGGTGCACAAAGTGTCATCTGGCTTATGGGCGTAGTAATAAAGGCAGTGGAGGAACGCGCTATAAATTGATGGAAGAGCTCTTTGATTATGAATGTGAGCTTGGTGTGGCTGCAGAAACCATTATTGGCATGAAAAGGCCACGCTGCACTTTACCGTATTCTGATCAGGGGGAATAAGACTTTGGTACCATTGTCATCCCATCTTTTGCAAAAGATAACATATAATATTAATGAGACAAAATAGGATTTAGTAATATTTAGAAAATTAATAAATTTTTATATCTTAGTTTTTCTGAGATATTTATTGCTAACCAGTATAATATTTATCGCAATTAACTTACTTTGTCTTTTGGGTTGAAAATTTCTGTTTGTTTCTACTAGCAATTATTGTAATTATCTAAATGAATCTGGTTACACAGTCATTGACTAGAAGAAAATAAGGCGGGGGAAATGTGCCTATCTTATCTTTTAAAAGAGCTACCCTATTAGGTATAGTTATTAGTGAGCTTTTCATCATTGGCGATGCAAATAGTGAGCGGTTAGTAGTTGGTTATAAAAGGAAATCAATGGCTGAGTTGAGAAAATCTGATCCTTATAAAAATACGAAAGTTATTGGGCATATAAATGACTATACACCAGAAAAGAATTTTTCGAGTGCAATACAATTACACCAGGGGGGTAATGAACTAGCTCAACGTCAGCAAACTTTGAAGTTTTTACAATCCAAAGGATATAGTGATGAAGAGGCACAAGCAGTTGCACAAACCCCTGATCTTGCTATGAGAATCATGAGCGATACGTTAGGCTCTGCTAGCCCCCAGGAGGGTTATAGAGTACTTACGCAAGAAGAAAAGGTAGCGCAAGGATTGCCTAATGATACAGCTTTCCAAGCCTCAACACAGGCAGACAAATTATGCCTATTCAAGGAATACAGCATTCAGCTTCTGGATTAAGGGCAAGTAGATCTGGGTTAGATTTTAACAATGTACTCTCAGAGCCTGAGCCTAGATATATGTATGTCAAGGATAGAAATGCACCACATGGTATACGTGCTGTTCCTATTCCAGGGAGTGCTGCAGAACGTAAATTAATACGAGAAGAACAAGCTAATAAATTAGCCGAAAAAAAAGACAATTATATCTTGAAGATAATAGGGCCTATAGAGCAAAAAAGTTCATTAAAATGGCAGAGAAATTAAAGCAAGTAGTGGAGGAAAACCTTAACACTGTTGGCATGATTGGTTATTGGAAATCGTTTATTTCCGGAACAGATGCAGCTCGATTTGGGCGTATGATTAAATCTCTTAAGGTAAACATTGCAATTAGATACATTGATCAAAACTAAATCGTTTTTGAACTAAATGGAGCATCGGGTTTTTGGGAACTTGTCTAATTTTGAGTTTAAAGCACTACAGAATTTTACAGCTGCTTTAGAGCAAGACCTTTTAGCAGAGCAAATGGAAGAATCTCTTCAAACGGTTATCAACATTTATCATAAAGCCAATACTTTAGCGCAGAGGCTTCTTTTTGACGACTCAAAATCAGAGCCTGAGATTATTCAAGAAGTGTACGAAATTGAGGATTACAAAAATGAAAATAAGGCACAGTAAACGCGAGATAATCTTAAAACAAGTGCTATAGGTGCTCTTTGGATGGAGATCAGTTCACGGAGTGACTTTGGGCTATGATAATGAAATAGCAGGGTTGTTAGCAGAAAACCCTTTTTCTTATTGGTGGGGAAAGAAATATTTACTGAAGGTAATGACGGCTTTGGCTGCTTTTTTGTGACTTTAGCAAGGGTTTTTGTTTTGGAAAAAAGTTGAATGGGGTTAAATAGGCGCAAACGAACAGAGAAAACTTTAAAAATAGCAATAACACGATTTAAAGTAAGAAATGAGGTTAACAAGAAAAGTGATGTTGATGTACACTCTGATCTTTCTGAATGGGTGCGTAACAAATGAATATGTTTTTTGTATTGGATGGTTGCCAATGTATTTGGATAGGTAGATTACAATGGGATCAGTTCAAGTTTAGCAAGAGACATTTTAAAACATAATAAGAACGGAAAACGTTCTTGTGGGTGGAAACTTATTAACAGCAGTTCAAGGTGATTTATAAAGGTAAGTTGGAAAATCCTATTCCCTAACTTGATTATTTTATCCCTAATCTTAAATAAATATTAATAAAATCAGTGTGTTATAGAAGCATAAAAACGAATGGTGGGTGATGAGGGAATCGAACCCACGACCCGCTGATTAAGAGTCAGCTGCTCTACCGACTGAGCTAATCACCCACAGTTCTTCAAAAGAAGAGAATGATCGGTTCTATAACGTTCCTAGAGGAGGATGTCTAGATGGTCTCATTGTTTTTTGTAAGATAAATAAAGTCTATAGCTAACCAGTAAAACATATAAGCTTTATACAGTATTTTCTCTTGATATTGTACAAAAATATCCATTATAAGATAGTTCTACTAATAAATGTTTTAATTATCTATGCAAGAACGGTACTAAAGGATTGTCGAGCGTAATGCCCGAACAAAATTCAGAAGAATTTCCTTATAATATCAGGCAATGTAAGCTTTTCTTTCACGGTATGAATCTTATCAACAATCATATGAGTTTAAGTAATACCTTGTGCTTCCTGCTTTTGGGTGCAATTTATTTGCATTCAATGTTATTGATCAATTGTGCGAATGAAAGCTTATGAATTTATTTCATCAACGATGCACATTTAAGTTTTTTATAATATTGTCAAAGGATGAACTATGATGGAATGGATCATTGATCTCCATGTGTGGTTTGGCTTGGTTACATTGATTTTCCTCGAAATTGTTTTAGGAATAGATAACCTTGTTTTCATTGCAATCTTAGCAGAAAAATTACCATTACATTTGCGTAATCGTGCACGTTTGGTAGGTTTAACTTTAGCATTAATTATGCGGCTTTGTCTTCTCATGGTTATTGGCTGGGTAATAAGCCTTGATAAAGTAATTTTTTCTATCGTATCCTTTGGTTTTAGTTGGCACAGCCTCATCTTAATTAGTGGTGGAGCTTTTTTGTTAGCAAAAGGAACGCTGGAGTTACATGAAAGATTGGAGGGGGCAGCCCATGAAAGGAAAACTGGTGTTATTTACGCTGTTTTTTGGCAAGTGATTGTCCAAATTGTTGTACTTGATGCAGTGTTTTCTCTTGATAGTATTATTACTGCAACAGGTATGATTGCCAGAGATCAGGCAATGGTTATGTATATAGCGGTTGTTATTGCGATGGGTGTAATGATGTGGGGATCTGGCACCATTATGCGTTTGATTAGTCGTTATCCTACTGTTGTCATTCTTTGTCTTGGTTTTTTGATGATGATTGGTTTTACCCTCATTGTTGAAGGATTGGGCTTTCATATTCCAAAAGGTTATTTGTATGCAGCAATAGGTTTTTCAGTTCTCATTGAAGTTTTGAATCAAATTGGGCGTCGTAATCGTGAAAAGATGGTTACAACAAATGATTTGCGTGAGCGGACAGCTGATGCTGTGTTAAGACTTTTAGGCGGTGGAAAAAAGACGGTAATCTTAGTGAAACTGTAGATGTTATTGTTGAACAAGCGGCTACTTCTGAGCTTTTTCGACCGGAAGAAAAAGAAATGATACGTGGTGTTCTTGATTTAGCTGATCGTCCTGTGCGCTCTATTATGTCACCCCGTAATGAGATTGAATGGCTGGACTTGAATGGTAATGAGAGTGAGATGCGTGAAGAATTGCAAAAAGTTAAACATAGTCGTTTAATTCTTGCACGCGAAAAAGTAGATGAATTTGTTGGTGTTGCTTTAACTAAGGATCTGCTTTTAAATTGGGCTGAAGATCAAAGGATTAATTGGCAAAGAGCTATGCGTGAGCCACTTGTTGTTCATGAAAATACAAGTGTTTTACGATTGATGGAGCAATTACGCCATTCTTCGATTCAGCTTGCGATTATTGTGGATGAGCATGGATCTTTTGAAGGTATTGCAACACCAACGGATATTCTTGAGGCGATTGCTGGTGATTTTCCTGATGATGATGAAGAACCTGTTGTAGTGGAACGACTTGAAGATGGAAGTTTTCTTGTTGAGGGGTGTGCGGATATTCGCCATTTGAGTAGTTATCTTGAGCGTGATTTTGTTGATGAGGCAGACCGTTATACTACGCTTGCAGGATTTATGCTTTGGCATTTTGGTCATTTACCAAATGAGGATGAAAGTTTTGAAACTGAAGGTTTGTGTTTTAAAGTGATTGAAATGGACCGTCGAAATATTTCTAAAGTGCTCATCTCTCCACTTAATTTTGTAGAAAACGAAATAATGATTTAGGAAATAATATCCAAATTTTTTATTATTGGTTTTAATATGCTTATACAAATTTATGAATATCTGAAATCATAGAAGTATTAAAAAGATTTTAGGTTAAAAAGTAATATTTATTCCATGAATTTTGTATATCTATGTGAAAAATAAACACTGATCAGTGCGTTATTACAAAGTTATAAAATACTTTTGTAATTAAAATAGCTATCTATAATCGTAAAATACACTTTTTTTAGTATGTCATTTATGTTGTGCATTTAGAGGAAAATCAAGTAAATATACTAATTAAATTTAGCAACAATTCTTGTTATTTGTTTGAAAACAGGAAAAGGTGAAGTAAGTTTAGCTTTTTTGTTCAAGTGAAGTGTGCTGTGTTCGTTTCCGATATTGGTGAATTTCAAAAATTGCTACAAAGAACAGTGAGATAATAAATGGTATAATCAAATAGAGCATTCTAAATACAATGAGTGCTGCAATAACATTAGCGGGATCTATTTGAGGCATACCTGCCATAAATAAAGCTTCAAGTACACCTACTCCTCCTGCAGGTGCATTAGAAAGCAAGGTAATGGTGAAGGACACCAGAAAAACGCCAAGTACAGAAATAAAACAAATATCAGTATTGTGTGGCAGTACGGCATATATAATTCCTGCTGCTCCTAAAAGCTCTAATGGGCTAATTAGAAGCTGTTGAATGACAATTTTAAGCCGTGGATAAGAAAGTTGAATTTTTTTGCTTATATATAGAGGTTTTAACTGAAACCAGCTGCCAAAAGTATATAGCGCTATAAAGGCGAGTAAAATTACGCCAATTATTGTTCCAAGCCATACGGGAAGATTTTCATAAATGAGCGTGATAATTTCAGGCTGCAGAATTAAAACGATACCAGAAAGCAAGATTGTTCCAATTGCAAAAGTAAAAGAGCAAAAGCCAACTAATATTGCAACTTCTGTTCCACTTAGTCCTTTCATTTTATAAGCGCGATAGCGCACAACAGCACCAGAAAAAACTGAAGCACCGATATTGTGTGAAAGTGCATAAGTGGTAAATGAACAGATGGCAATGAATATCCAAGAAATTTTACGACCAAGATGTTGCAAGGCAATTCGGTCATATCCAGCAAGGGCTGTATAAGCAATGAGTGAGCAAAAACAGGCTAGTAACCACTGATGCGCTTTTAAATCGGCTAAACGATCTAGTACGTCAGTAAGAAAAATAGTTGATAGTTTTATATAAAGAATACGGATTGATATCAGCATTGTTAGGATGCCGATAAGTGGCCATATAAATTTTTTTAATTTCACACTTTTTTATCCATTTCCGGGTTTTCATGTACGGTTTTTGTGCACATAATTCGTGGTTGTTCATCTTGATTGCAAATCGCTGTTTCGCTACATTATTTCATAATCTTAAGTGCTTTTTGTCATTATCATTACAATGGCTACACATCAATTAGTAAAATAAGCTGTTTTTGCTTTAAGTAGTGTATAAACTTTAAGATTGAATATATTGTTATGCACTATCCTACTTCAATAATACAATAACACCTTTTTGTATATTTCTAAATATTAGTTGTATCAATAATTTATTGTTTCCATGGTATTTACTGCTAAGCGTTTTGATTTTATCTGCGATTATTTTATTGGTAAAATATCTTGATTTTTCTGCCATAATTATAAGTTTTTTTATTCAGGAAAAATGCAATCTATTTGCAATACAACTGTAAGTACTCATCACAACATGACTGGTTTTTAAAATAGTAAATAGGAACTCTAGGTTAGAATTTTCATTTATATTAAGAATTATTTGCGCATTTTATCAATTTACGTAAAATTTTCTCTAAATATTTTTAATTTTGCAAAGGTTACTGAAAACGGAAAGATTTGAGTAAAATAGAAGGAGTTGTTTCTGTAAAGATCAAACATAGAAGCAATTATTCAAGGGTTCTAAGCTTGAATCTGATTTTGTGAGAATAAAAAATTTTCTAATGTTGGCAAAATTATTTAAGATAGTAGAAAATTATTTTATTAAAATAGCGGTAAGTTTCATAATGAAAAAAGCAATAATAAATTTGTCTGATATGATCATTAATCATATTTCTAGAAGCGGTAGAAAGTTATCAAGTTTCTTTCTTTTTTAGATTAAATAATATGCTTGCAGAGATAAAAGAAAGAACAGAAGAGGCATTTTTGCAAATGATAAGAATTTTTTGCTGCACACTGGCTTTTAAGAGGGGAATGCTCCGAATTTTAAATCAGCCATTGTATAAAAAGACCAATTAATTCTCTTTTATTCCGTATTCTGAGGGATAGTTGCTCTTGAAGGTGTAGGGGGTAGTACTAAGGTCATGATTAAATTTTTAATAGTTAATCACGCGGTAGCAATAAATTTTTTTTCGTTTTAATAAGTTGGTGTTTCTATAGAGTATTGGTTATGGTACACTGAATAAACCACTCCTAAAACCGTAATCCATAGTTCAGCTAGGAACATAACCCTAGAAAATAGCAAACGCTATTTGTGTGATAATAATAGAGGTTGCAATGGTTTTGATAGATACAAACTTTTAATAAAAATGCACTTCAACACCAAATATCTAACAATGAAACTCTTTCAATGGGTTGTTTGATAAGAGACGGAGTTTTATTTTAGAACTGTTTGTATTTAGTTATGTAATAATAATCCTTAGAGAACAAATATCTCGCCAGTAATGAAAGACGTAAATAATAAACAATTATTTCAGAAAGAAATGCTCAACATAAATCCAATAAAAAGAGCTGTAATTAGTAGTGTGTCATAGAATATAATTTCTTGAAGCATTTTTTAGGAAATGGGTTATTTAAAACGATTGTAGTTTTATAGGAGGAGAAAAATGGCACGTTATATGAATTGATGTGCCACTTTTGTGGTTTGTTGAATTTTATTGTTTATGCTTTTTCTTTTATTTTGCTTATACCCCAGTTACTTAACAATAATAAGATAGGTGCTGCAATAAAGACAGAAGATAATGTTGCAATAATGATGCCAAAGACCATAGGCAATGCAAAATTATAAACAGCACTTCCGCCCCATAATGCCATAGGCAACATAGCGAATATTGTAGTGGCTGATGTGAAGACACAGCGTGTAAAAACTTGATTAATCGAGAGGTTTATCAATTGATGCATCGGCATTTTTTTATAAAGACGCATATTTTCACGCATGCGGTCATAAACAACTACTTTATCGTTAATCGAGTAACCGACAATCGTTAAAAGGGCAGCAATGGCAGTCAAATTGAAATCAAATTGAAATAAAGCAAAAAGACCAATCATTTTTGTGATATCAAGAATAAGTGTGACAATTGCCCCAACTGCAAAAAACCATTCAAAACGCCACCAAATATAGAGTGACATAGCAATTGCTGCCAGTGTAACAGCAATAACACTAGCTGTGACAAATTCCTCTGAAATCTTAGGGCCAACAATTTCTATTTGATCAAATATAGCATCTGGGTAGATATTCTGTATGGCTGCCTTAACCTTATCCATGGCAACGGTTTGTTGCATTTCATTGCCATTTTGTTTCTGGATACGAATTAAAACTGTATGTGCATTGTCAATATTTTGCAATTTTACTTCACCAATATTAAGGGCAGAAAGCGTTGAGCGTAAGGTAGCCAAATTTGCTGGTGCTTTTGTCGTTATACTCATTTGGCTGCCGCCAATAAAATCGATGCCAAAATTCAGACCAGGTTTAAAAAACAGAAAAATTGAAGCAAGTGATAAAATAATTGAAATACCAATACCTATAAAACGGGCTTTCATAAAGTGGAAAGTTATATTGTGTAAGGTAAAGTCAAAAAAGGGTTGAATACGCAACGTTTTTATTTTCCATTTACGGACAACCCAAACCATGATGATACGCACTATGGTGATATCAGTGAACATGGAAATAACAATTCCAAGTAACATTGTGATTGCAAAACCACGAATAGGGCCATTACCAAACCAAAAAAGTAAAATGGTTGCAATAATAGCGGTAACATTGGCGTCAACAATAGTTGCAAAAGCTTGTTTAAATCCACGATCTAAGGCGGCAAAGGCGCTGACACCTTTTCGACTTTCTTCTCGAATACGTTCATTAATCAAAATATTGGCATCGACAGCAATGCCAATACCCAAAATAATACCTGCAATACCTGGCAGTGTAAGTGTAGCACCGAGAAGACTTAATGCTGCAAGTGTCAAAATAGTATGTAGTGCTAGCGCTATATCGGTGATAATGCCCCAAATACCATATAGAAGAAACATGAAAATGGCGACGAGAACAAAACCTATAATTCCTGTATACAGTCCCATTTTAATAGCATCTGCACCAAGATCTGGGCCTACAGTTCTTTCTTCAATAACAATTAATGGTGCAGGCAAAGAGCCAGCTCGAAGTAGAGCAGCAAGGGTTGATGCTTCTTTTATATCAAAATTTCCTGTGATTTGACCCTGTCCATTAGGGATAACGCCATTAATAACAGGAGCGGTCAAAACTTTGTTATCAAGAACAATTGCAAAGGGACGGTTAATGTTTTTGCGTGTTATTTCCGCAAATATTTTAGAACCAATTGAATTCATGGTGAACGAGATAATAGCACGTCCTGGCATTTGCGGGTCGAAACCTGCACGTGCGTCTTTTAGCACATTTCCATCCAAAGCAATTTGATCATAAATTGCATAATGTTGATTTTCATCAGTATATCCAGGAAGAATTGAAACACCTATAGGCGGGGTGTTTACATCCACATTGGAAGGAACAAGGTGGAAGGTCATTTTTGCGGTTGTTCCTAGAAGATCACGTAATTGTTTTGGATCTTGGAGACCAGGCAATTGAACCATAATACGATTAGTTCCCACTTTTTGAATAGCGGGCTCAGCGACACCTATCTGATCAATACGCCGGCGGATGATTTCTAAGCTTTGTTCGACAGTGTTTTTAATACGGTCCTTAATACCAGATTCAGTTAATGTTACACGGATATTCTCACTTTGAGTGCTAATAGCGATATCATTGGTTGTGGTGCCAAAGCTATTTTGTATCGGCATGATCAATGTTTCTAAAGCAGTGATGGCTTTTTGATTTTGTGTAGGATCGGAAATAACAATAATAATATCATCTTCGATGATACGAATATTTGATGTACGAATTTTTTGCTCACGCAGTTTTGTGCGTACATTATCTAAAACTGTACGTAACTGATCACGCTTTAATGTTTTTACATCAACTTCGAGTAAAAGAGAAGATCCCCCTTGAAGATCAAGTCCAAGTGTTACGTGGGTGTTAGGCAGGAATTTAGAGTTTTTAATTTGCTCTTGTGAAAATAAATTAGGTAATGCAACGTAAATGCCACTTAAAAGGATAAGGCAATAGAGAGTAATTAGCCAGCCAGGTGTACGCATGATATATTCCAACTAATAGGCACTGTAAGAATTATTAAAGTTAAAGTGCGCAAAGTAAAATTAAACTGATAATTTTGCAGCTCAAAAAACAGAAGAAGCAATGTTAATTTGAAAATATTATTTTTGAAGACTATAACACCTTATACGAGCAATGATTATAGGATTTAAAATATATTCAATGCCTGTTTTGGAAAGTTGCAACAGGTAAATCATAATAGGTATAAGCTGTTATACATTTTATTTGTAATCATCGTGAAATTCAGTTGATTGTGTTTATTTTCTAGATAAAGCCATAATACCTACTACATTATCAGTATGTCGTACTCTGATCAAGTGCGTACGCATTTCTAAGTTATTGATCGACTATATTGTTCACGTTGAACAAAAAACAAATTGTACAAAAGAGAAAATTTGTTGCAATATAAGAGCAAAAAACATGCTAAAATATTTTTTGTCTTATTGATTTTAGGTTTATTAATCTCCTTTATCAGCATTATTGGGTGAGGGGAAACTTTTATGGAATTATTCTATGAGAGTTGGAAATATTATCTTATGCCATACTTTAAAAGGAGTTACTCTTTTTACTTATTTTTAGGGCGGATATGTATTCATTTTTTAAAAAATTATGTGTTTTTTTCTCAATCATCACGATTAATGTTTTATTTAGCGCTTTTTCATGGGGAAATTTAGCATCTCCAACTACAGAAACTGGACAATCAATAACTTCACAATTGGTTGAAGAAATTGTTGAACAACAACAGCCAATTCTTGAGACTCTTAAACAAGATATCGAGTCTTTACAAAAAAACTTTGAAAGTGAATCAGAAGATGAACACATTGTAAAAGAGTGGCGGTTGCAGGCGCAAGATATCAGTAAACGTGCTTTAGAGGCTGCATTTGTTTTACGTGCTCCTCTTAGTAACATTAATATACTTCTTGACCAGTTAGCTGAGCTACAAGATGGTCAAACAGACTTAGAAAACCAAAGTAAGGAGCGCTCTGGTCTGATAGAGCAAAAGGCTAAAATTAATAGTATAGTATGTCAGTTTGAAGAAATATTTTTGACTGCAAATAAGATGACGGAACGTGCTATTTCTCAATCTCGAGCACTGTTTACACGCACGCTTACGTACAAATTTGAATTTTCAATGTCAATGCTTGAAGATATTATTACAAAAACCAAAGAGACTTCATTTGATTTTATTTCATTGTTTAACTCTTGGTGGAAATTTGTGTATCATTTCAAACCATTACAATTATTTTCTACTTTTTTTATTTCACTTGTTGTTGCTTTAAGTCTTTCTTATTTTTCGTGCGCAAGTATTGCACACGTAAGGTGCCGCGTTGTCAAAGAAAATGACGAAGTCCCTTATCTACAGCGTTTATTGGTTGCTTTTATTTCAATTCTTTTGCCTTCATTTGTATGTGTTTTTTGTGTTTATTTGACATTTTTCCTATTGTATTATTTCAATTTGACTTTTGGGAAGCTTACAGAAGTATTTTATACAATTGGGCACCAAATTATTATGGTTTTTTTGATAAATCGTATAGCAGTTGCTCTTTTATCACCAAAAATGGCGTCTATCCGCCTTGTGAATGTTGCACCATCACCAGCATATCAACTGGTAATTTTACTTACTCTGTTAGGTGGAGTTTTAGCGCTTGATGCTGTTTTTAATAGCATTTATTGGGTTGTTTCAGCATCTTTTTCTTTGACAATTGCTAAAAGTTTTATTGCTGTTTTTCTCGTAGGAGTTTTGCTGTTTATTATTTCGTTTATACCTTTGCAGTTTAGACGTAGGCGTTTTCAAAATGGAGAGATAAAACCACTACTCTGGCCACTTTATATACGTGTTCCTCTCTTAGTATTGGGATTATTTCTTATTGTGATGGATTTTTTAGGTTATATTGGTTTGGCGCGTTTTGTTGTACAACTGATTGTGATCAGTAGTGCATTTTTGATTCTGATGTATTTGGGGATACAAAGTACACGTGCTATCGCATCTAAAGGGGAATTTATCAAAACAGGAATTGGCCACACCTTGATGAAATGGTTTCATCTCGAGGAGAAAACAATGGATCAATTGGGAACTGTTATTAGTATTTTTCTTAATGTGGTCGTGTTTGTATTTTGTACAGTGCCAATTATTGGACAGTTTGGATTTTCGTATTCTGAGATAGGGGCAGTATTTTGGCAATTAATGACTGGTTTTCAAATTGGAAATATATCTATTTCTTTGATTTCTATTGTCATGGGAATGGTTGTTTTCTTTGTTTGTTTATTCATTATTCGTCTATTTATTGGTTGGTTAGATGGCACAGTAATGGAGCGTGGAGAATTCGATCTGGGTGTGCGCAATTCTATCAAAACGGTCATAAGCTATGGGGGTATAGCTTTATCGGTCTTGTTAGGAGTATCAACAGCAGGTTTTAATCTTAGTAGTTTGGCGCTTGTTGCTGGGGGACTTTCACTTGGTATCGGTTTTGGTTTGCAGAATATTGTCCAGAATTTTGTATCTGGGCTTATTATTTTAATCGGGCGGCCATTTAAATTAGGTGATTACGTAGAATCAGGATCGGTTCGTGGTATTGTCAAACGTATTAGTGTGCGTGCAACTGAACTTGAGACATTTCAGCGCCAAACAATCATTATTCCTAACTCAAATCTCATTAATAACAACGTAAATAATTGGACGCGTCGTAATAAAATGGGGCGAATTGATATACCTTTGACTGTTGCAACTAATGTTGATCCAGAATACGTCGTTCAAATATTGCTAGAGATTGCTTCTGCGACGGAGGGGGTTTTGAAAAACCCTGCGCCGCAGGTGAATTTTACTGGATTTGATAAACAAAACTTTTCATTTACTTTGGCTATTTACGTACCTAATATTACTTCTACTTCTAAGGTAAACAATGCTCTTCGCTTTATGCTTTATAAACGTTTTTTTGAGGAAGGAATTTTGGAGTGCTAAAATATTTTTATATTTTTATTACAATGACGTTATTAAGTATTTTTTCTATGAAAGTTTTTGCAGCAACTGTGAAAAATAATGGTTTAACAGTACAGTTGCTTATTATTGCTGAAGGAAGTGCACGTTCAAATATTTCACTAGATACTGGCCAAATGATTACAGTTTGTACAAAGGGCTGTTTTATTACTTTTTCCAATAAGGATAATTTTGCAATAAAAGCAGACGATACTATAGAGATAGCTGAAAGTAGAGTATTTTTTAAATAAAATAGTTTACGATTCTTTTATTATAGGGTGTTTGTTGGAAGAGTTTTGTAGTAAAATTTTCTGATCTATTTAGTTATGAAATTGGTGATATATTTATGAAAATTTT
The DNA here is from genome assembly GCF_002022505.1 of Bartonella sp. WD16.2. NCBI lineage: Bacteria > Pseudomonadati > Pseudomonadota > Alphaproteobacteria > Hyphomicrobiales > Bartonellaceae > Bartonella > Bartonella sp. WD16.2. The sequence continues at coordinate 966,389 of NZ_CP019781.1, read as the reverse complement.
GATGCTTTTTCATAAAAAGGATTTCTCATATTCGAGAAGATCAGAGAAAGAATAAGAAAAGGTTGATACGCATTTATTAGGTTCAATTCAGATATGTAAAATCAGATTGCTTAAAGAATCTATATATAGATCTTAAATTTCATTAACTACAAAAAGATGTTCAAACTGTAGAACTTAAAATTGCTTTTAAAAAGTGTTTGGGGTGATTCATGGTGGCAACCCTAACTGTTTAGCGGAGCATTATTAGTAAATTGCCAAGAAGGTATGATTAAAAAATGCCTTAACAACTCTTTATTTACAATTTTTAGTAATTATCTGTGCCGCATTAATAATGCTATAATTCTTTACATAAAGTGATTTTAAAAGAGTTTTTATCATTTCCAATAGGACTGAAGTAGGAAAAGATTTTATATAATGGTATATAATGGTGCGGACGGCGGGACTTGAACCCGCAAGGCCTTCGACCGGCAGATTTTAAGTCTGCTATGTTTACCTATTTCATCACGTCCGCGATAAGGGCTTCTCATAAGCTATATCTTTTATTTAATCAAGAATTAATAACAGAAGAAACTTCTTTCGTTTTTTGATAAATTTTTGACTGACAATAATTGTTTTTACAGTTAGAAGAAATCTATACATTATCAATAAAGCAGGAAAATAAGTGGTGCTATGAGTGAATTTGTTCAAGATGTAACTAAAGCTATGGTAGCTTTACGTAATGTTTTTACTGAAACACCACTTCAGCGTAATGAATTTCTTAGTCAAAAATATGATGCGGAAATTTATTTAAAACGTGAGGATTTAACACCTGTACGGTCGTATAAAATTCGTGGTGCTTTCAATTTTGTTTCAGAAATGCTTGATAAGGTATCTCAAGATGCGGCATTTGTTTGTGCATCAGCAGGTAATCATGCACAAGGGGTTTCTTTTGTTTGTCACTATTTTAAACGTAGAGGCATTATTTTTATGCCTGTGACAACACCACAGCAAAAAATTGATAAAACACGCATTTTCGGTAAGGAATTTATTGAAATCCGTTTGGTTGGTGATACATTTGACCAATGCTATGAGGCTGCGCAGTCTTTTGTAGCTGATGGGGGAGGTGTGATGGCACCACCTTTTGACGATATTCGCATTGTTACAGGGCAAGCAACAGTTTTATGTGAGGCTGCTTTACAATGGAAAAAACTTAATGGAGGAAGTGAGCCAGATTTGATTATTGTACCTGTGGGTGGTGGTGGTCTGGCTAGTGGTGTGAGCAATTTTTTACATGAATATGGTTGGAAAACAAAGATCCGTTTTGTTGAACCAGAAGGAGCAGCGAGCTTACTTGCATGTTTAAAAAACAAAAAACATGTCAAACTTGAAAATATTAATACATTTATAGATGGTGCTGCTGTGGCTGAAATTGGCGCGTTAAATTATACTATGTTGCAGCAATTTTCACCCGATTGTATTATTACAGTTCCTGAAAACAGAGTCTGTTCTACAATGGTTGAAATGCTCAATGTTGAAGGTGTAGTTCTTGAGCCAGCTGGTGCTTTGTCGATTGATGCTCTTAAAAGTATTTCTTGTCAGGAATTGAAAGGCAAAAAAATTCTTTTAGTTATTTCAGGTGGTAATTTTGATTTTGAACGTTTGCCAGACATTAAAGAGCGCTCTTTGCGTTTTCAGGGATTAAAAAAATATTTTATTTTTGGTTTCCCACAACACCCTGGTACTTTGCGTAGTTTTCTTGCTCAATTAGCGCCAGATGATGACATTGTGCGGTTTGAATATCTCAAAAAATCAACTAGAAATTTTGGTTCTGTTTTGATTGCAATTGAAACAAAAAAATATGATAATTTTTACGTCTTAGAGAAAAATTTTCAAGCATTAGGTTGGCCTTATCGTGATATTACTAATGATCAGGTATTATTTGATTTTGTAATCTGAGAGTCTAAATTTTTTATTAGAGTGAAAGTTATAAAAATGAGATTTTTTCATTGTTTTACGCTGGGTGTATTTTTGTTGTTAGGTATTGGCGGACAAGGTTTAGTAGCCAAACAAACAACAATACAAAAGACAGAGCTTTTAAACTTAGTTGTTGATATCAATAATGCTATAAAGGACAGAAATTTTGCGGTTGTTTCTGATCATATGCCTGGTCGGCTTTATAAAGAAATGGCGCATCGATTAAATACAACAGAAGATGATTTACGCGACAGTTTGCTTAAACAGCTCCATGTTCAGTTTGAAAATTTATCTGCTGACGCTTATTATTTAGATGAGATAAAGATAGATTATCGGCAAACAGATAATGGTACTTTTTACGCTTTGATTCCAACTACGCTAAAAACAGAAGATCGCATTATTCGCTATAAGACATTGGCGATTTTTGATAATAACAGGTGGTATCTAATTTATGGGGGGCAGAAAACAATACAAAATCCAGTTTTTCTTGAAATTTATCCTGATTTTGATGGAATCAATCTTCCAAAGGAAACAGTAATAAAAAGATAAATAATAAATCTAATGTTTCTTCTGGTTATAATAAATGCTTTTAGAAAGTACTTGCTTTTTTATTTTAATCCAACAATAGTATAGCTTAAGACATTTAAGCTTAAATATTGGCGTTTTACAAAGTAATTTTATATTTTCTCTTTAAATTTTAAAATACTTATGAACTGCTCAAGTCGCTTATTTCTATTTAAGCCGTATTTTAAATGTTCAATGTCAAATCTCGATTATGCGGAATTTAAAGTGATGTAATTATATCTTGTTAGCTGTCTAACAGTTCTTGAGTTAAAGAGAGATTTTGTTGTGAATATAAAAAAATACCTTTATAAAATTGAGTATACCTGCACTTTTAACTGAAAACCTATTTATTGCTTGTATAAACAAATCTAAGCCTATTCAAAACAAGCTATTCCAATAATGCTAAAAAAGCATGATATTTTAGGTATTGCACAAACTGGTTCTGGAAAAAACATTAGTATTTGGGTTATCTGTTTTGAGTCAAATTTTGGCTTTAGGTGATAAAAGATATCCTAAAACTGCACGAGCTTTGATCTTGGTTCCAACTCGTGAACTTGCAGTTCAGATTGAAGAATCAATTCGTATGCTTGCAAAAGGATCTCATCTTTCAACATGTTTAATTTTAGGGGGGGTGTCTCGATCTGCACAGATCAAACGTATGAAAACAGGTGTGGATGTTTTAATTGCAACACCAGGGCGTTTAATGGATCTTGTCTGTGAAAAATGCATTGATCTTTCTCAGTCTCGTTTTCTGGTTTTGGATGAAACTGACCGTATATTAGATATAGGCTTTATTCGCGATGTACAACGCATTGCAAAACTTTTGTCAAACAACGCTTTTTTTCGGCGACAATGCCGTAAGAAATAGTTACTCTTGTAAAGAGTTTGCTAATGAACCAGTAAAAATAGAAATTGTTCCTCAAGGGACTGTTGCTACAAAAATTACTCAAAAATTATATTGTGTTTCTACAAATGAAAAAAAGAGCGTTTTGAATAAGTTTTTAACAGATCCAGCTTTAGCTTCGGTTATTATTTTTACGCGAACTAAACATGGCGCTGATGCTGTTGCGCGCAGTTTGACGAAGGTGGGATATTCTGTTGCCAGTAATTCATGGAAATAAATCGCATGCTGCACGACAGCGTGCGTTAAAAGCTTTTCGTGAAGGGTCAGTAGGGATTCTTGTTGCAACTGATATTGCTGCATGTAGTATTGATGTGCCTGGAGTCAGCCACGTTATTAATTATGATTTGCCGGATGAAGCTGAAAATTATGTACATTGTATTGGCCGTACGGGACGAAATGGTACGTTTGGCAACGCTATTACACTTTTTGATGAAAAGGTAGAACAAGTGCGTTTACGTGCTGTAGAACACGTTATTCGAATGAAATTAACTCACAAAGATATCCCACCACAAATTGCAATACTCTTAGAAAAATCTCTTATACCAGAAAATGGTAAGAAACATTGTTTAAAAAATCTCAATGTCAGAAGCAGAGTTTTGATTATATAGATGAAATTAAACAATCACATATCAAAAATTCTTCATCTAAAAGTAAAAGATATAAGAAAGCAAACACAACAACAAAACGTGCTAAATCATTTCGTTTTCGTAAGTCAATAAAACAGGTGGCTTAAATAAAACGTTTGGAAGAGTAAGCAAGATAACTAGATTATATCAGAGGAAATTTAGGTAAAATCCTTAAGCTATAGTAACAGATTGATGAGTGTATTTAATTGTATTTGGCACTTTTAGGCTTAATTGTATATTAGCTGGTTTGTTATGAGAAGATATAATGGAACATTTAAAAAGTGCACAAATGCACTATTCTAGCTGTAAAGTTGCAAAGTTGTAGTACGAGACCAATGTGTTTCGTAATATATTGATAATTAGCGAATGTTTGAAGCAACTTATAATTAATTCAAAAATGTATCGATTAATTTTAATAATAATCAGCTTGATAAAAAGACTGGTTTTTCATTATTTTTCAAGCATGATAGGACTCATTTTTAATTTGCGAGTAAATTACTTAAAATTCAATAATGAACGTGAACGTATACTTTAATTCAAAAGCAAAAATATGTTTTAAAATAATTTTTTAATATATCTTAAATCATTTTTTCAATCTATGAGTGTTGTTTTCACTTGTTTGATAAAAAAGAAACAAATTTAAAAAAGAATTTAAATATTGTAAGTTAATATAGAAGAGAAGTGAAGCACGTTAATAAATTTTATCGCTAAAGCTGTTTAGCCATGATTAATATACATCTTTTTTACTTTTAAGTTGAAAAGAGGTTAAAATAAAACTTTTTTGTAAAAAGGTGTGGATATTTTACCTTATAAAAGATACCAATCCGGATAAAAAATATTCAAAATACAGTAACTATAAAAAACTAATTATTACTATAAATATATATTATTCAATAAATTATAGCTATATTTTAATTAAAAGAATGAATTAAATTTGTTATAATGCGAATGCATTAAAATTGTTTTTAGTTTGTGCATCAATTTAATATTATTATCAATTTTCTCTTGTAAAAGAAACACGAAAAAACTTTAACAAAATGACTTTTTAGACATTCTTCGCGTTAAATATTTAAAATATGATGATAACTTGAGAACAAAAATAGATAATTTTAATTATAGCTACCTCTTAAGATTATATTGAAAAATTTTTAATCAGTAAATAAGGCAGCTCAGTTGTAAGTTTTCGCTAATAACTCATTCTAATTAAGTTGAATTTAAAATATTTCTTATAAAAGCTTTGAGATTTACATTAACTGTTAATTATAAATCTGAAATAGACGACAGACACATTCAAAAAAGGAGAAATAAACTCCACACAAAAAAAGCCTCATTTCAAAAAAATAACTTTACACTCATTTTATATTGCTGTTTTTAATTTACTTAGCTCATCATAAATTTTCTGTTATTTTAGAGACTACAATTTATAATTAGAATACCATTTTACAAAAAACAAATCATGTGAATTTTCAAAAATACTTATAAAACTTTTGTGCAAAAAATGACAAAATTTCTTAACTAATTACATTTTATAAAAATCAGAATTTATAAGATACACCAACACGAAAATCATTAGTTTTATAATCAATTTCAAATTTATCTTTAATAAATTTCTTTTTACCAAAGTTTGAGAAACGGTATTCTGCACGTAAAATGAGATCATCGATCATTGCAAAATCAATACCGCCACCAACAGTGTAACCAACCATTGCTTTTGTTTCATCTATTATTTTACCTTTTTTTACCTCGCCTGAGACAGAAAAGATATCTTGAATCTGGGTATAAGCAACACCTCCAGCAATATAAGGCATAATACGATCAACAGCAAAACCTATACGCATTCGTGTGGCCCCGGCCCACTTTTGTTTTACAGTATAACTTATAATAAATTTTTCTAATAATTCATTGCTTGATACTGCTTCTTGTACAGAATCTTGTCTCTGTAATCCACGCTCCCCTACATCTATTTTATATCCGCTACGTTTGATAACCTTTGTATCTTTTTTATCAGACCAAATTACATCGGTATCAACACCTAGAACAAGATTGTTATTAAGCTCAAAATTAGCTCCTGCATAAAGACCACCTATAAAACCCGAAAGCTTGGGTAATAAATCTTTCTCAATCGGTGATAATTTTGTAGAATCAATACCTTTAAAATTTAAATTTAGAGCAGTTTTACTCGAAAAACCACCAATTTGACCACCGAAATAAAAACCTGTCCAAGAAAAAGAAGGAGCAACGACACTTGGTAGAACGGACATTGATTCTTGAGAAATTGTACCAATTTCTGCTTGTACTGCAGAGGGCACAACTAAAATAAAAATAGATGCAGTAATTAAATATTTAGTATTCATATATTGCTCCAAAGTTAGACACTAAACCACATAATGATACATATTTTTTGTAAAAAATCTGTAGTAAAAATGATACAAGTATAGGCAAAAATGAAGTCCCCCAAAAAAAGCAATAACTTCTTCTCATGCTTCAAAAATGAAGCAAACATCAAACATTTTGTATTTTTTGTTTGCTTAAAATTTGCCTATTATATTAATTATGATGAGGAAACTCTATTATAATATATCTTAAAATTAAGACTTTTTCTTCTCAAAATATTTTTCTAATCCGTGCAAGAGAAATAGACATTTACTTTGATATTTCATTCAAAAGCACGATTATACGTTAAATGTGAATTTGGGTAACATTAATTCAAGTTTAACAAGAAGTATCTAAAATATGATGAATATGAAGAACGTTTGTGTGAATGAAAACCAATTCAGAAGAAAAATTGGAAAATACATAAAGCTTATAGAAGAAGAAAAAGAAGCGCTGCAAGAAATAATCAGTACCTACCAAAGATGTGAAAATCTACGAGAATGTGAAAGTGATATCTCATTTTTGAAGTGAATAGTATTTATAATCTTTTTACTGATCTTTATTTTGCTTTCATAGATGCGATGTATAATATTTTTCACATTTAAAACAGTGGTTTTTAAAGAAATTAAGTGTTTGTTGCTTGAATTACTTTGAAATATAATAATAAGATATCCTTATTCTATAATAGCACCATAAAATATTGCTTTTTAAGGTCCACTGAGGGGTATCATGATATTTACTTCATTTAAATTAGAAAATTTCAAAGGGATAGGAGAATCTGTGGAAATAGATCTCTCAGGGGGAGATAGACGTTTTCCTTTTATTCTGGTGGGGAATAATGAATCAGGGAAAACGACAACTTTACAGGGTATTTACCTCTTGTCACAGTTATGCTTAGGGAAACAATTAACAGATGAAGAGCTTGCTTCTATACGTCCTAAAATAGGTTATTTTAATAAAGGTATTATCTTATCTGCCACAATTTCAGTAGATGAAGCGGAGATTGAAAAATTAGCTAAGCTTAACACACTGAAAAAAATCAAAGATGATTTCTCTGAAAATAACCAACTAAATTTATCTTTTGTATATTCATTTGCTAAGAGCTGTTGCACAGAAAAGCGTGTAATGATCAACAATGAGGATTATGGAGATAAAACAGTAACAACGCTTTTAACCTATATAAAGGACCATATTCCTGAAATCGTCTATTATGATGATTTTATGTTTGATGTGCCTAATAAAATTAGATTTTTAAAAAATGCAGCTCAAGATTCAAATGAACAATTAAAACAAGATAGTTTGTTGAACGATAAAAAAAACCTTTTATGGCATGATATTTTTAACGATTTACTGATTGGTGCTCATAAACAGCAAACTGGGGGAAAAACTGAATCCAACATTAATTTTCAATGTGATGTCATTGATTGTGATGATAAAGACGCAGTCAAGCAACGTCTATCTTCTATGAATGATTATCTTAATACTGTTGTTACCAGAGATTGGGAAGACATTACAGGAGGAAAAACTGTATTTGATAGCTTTAGCATAGAAGAAGTAACAGGATCAAATCCTAATTTTCTAGATTTTTGTTTAGAGGTCAAAGCTAAAGGTCGCACTTTTTCTTTACATGAAAGAAGCAAAGGGTGCCGTTGGTTTTTTTGTTTTAAAGTGTTCACAGATATTCGTACCAATAGGAGCAAAAATGGAACGATTTTCTTATTGGATGAACCTGCAAGTAATCTACATATCCATCCCCAGGAAAAAATATTACAATCTTTGCAGAAATTATCAGGGTCTGATAATAATAGTGTGATTTATTCTACTCATTCTCCTTATTTGATTGAGGAGACTCAAATAGATAATTTATTTATTGTTCGTAATGAAGCATCTGATTGCGATCATCCTAAAATTCTATGTAGCAAAATTTCTCAACTAGATAACGAAAGTGACGAAGTATCGAGATCAGTTGAGCCTTTTTTACAGAAACTTATGATGAGTGGCGTTAAGCATCTTGGTAACAACTGGAAGGAAAGATTTTTACGATGCTGCAGTGTTATTAAAGAAGTTGGCCCTGTTGCTGATTCTGCCCAAAAAATTGCTAATTTAATCAGATTTGTTTGTGACAAGCTATATTAGAAAATCTTATTTTCTAACCTTATTATTTTATCTCTAACCTTAAATAAATATCAATAAAATCAACAAATTATAGGGATAAAAAATAAATGGCTCCCCGGGCCGGATTCGAACCAGCGACCAACCGGTTAACAGCCGGTTGCTCTACCACTGAGCTACCGAGGAATAACACTAATTTATTTTAGTGCAAGGGCTATAGCAAAGCAATATTCATTTGCAAAGGGTAAAATTGCTTTTTTTAAAAAAAAATTCAGAAATTGCGTAAAAAGAATAAAAAAGATCCAAGAAAGATTACTGTATCTTGACGGACGCATTACCTTCCCTTATTGACAATTTTGATATTTATTGACGAGGCCTCGTGGCGGAATGGTTACGCAGAGGACTGCAAATCCTTGTATCCCGGTTCGATTCCGGGCGAGGCCTCCACTTAATTCAATTAAAATAATTTTTTATTGCATAATACTTTTAATTTTTTGAAAAAGTTATTTTAATATATGGAAAACTAGCACAATTGGAATCTTGTTATTGACTGTAACGTGCTTTTTTGTCACACTCACAATGGAAAATATTACGCTCTTAATTATTGCCATTTGATTGTGGTTTTTGTTATGCATTAGGAGAAGAAACTAGTTATGGTTGCAGATTTTGCAGAACTTCGCCGCAAAATGGTTGACAATCAAATTCGTACAGTCGATGTAACGGATTTATCGATTCTTGAGGCATTTTTAACAGTGCCACGTGAAGATTTCGTGTCAGAAGATGTTAAAGATTTAAGTTATCTTGATGGAGATATCGTTGTTTTTCCAGTGCAAGATAATTTACGTGCATGCTATTTGATGAAGCCTGCGTCTTTAGCAAAATTACTACAACTTGCGGCTATAAAACCATCAGATAGTGTGCTGAATATTGGTGCAAATAGTGGCTATTGTGCAGCATTATTTTCAAAGATTGCTGCATCTGTGGTTGCGTTGGAAAGTAATAAAACGCTTGTAGAACAAGCAGATAAGCTTTTAAAATATCATCAGTGTGATAATGTGGTGGTTGTTTGTGGACCATTAGAGCAGGGTTACGCTGATAAGGGGCCTTATGATGTGATTTTTATCGAAGGTGCTGTTGATTTTATTCCTGATGGTATCTTTGATCAAATGAAAGAAGGTGGGCGTCTTGTTGTGGTGGAAGGACATGGTGGCGCGGGTGTTGCACAAATTTATATAAAAGAAGATAAGGTTATTTCAGTTCGTCGTAGTTTTAACCTTGCTGTCAAACCTCTGCCTGGTTTTTTAAAGACATTCGATTTTGTGTTTTAATATTTATTTCATCCATGAATAAGCAAAGAGTTGTGTGGTAAGTTTAGGATTTATAGTGTGTTTAAAATAAATAAGAAACTTCAAGCATGTTTATTGCTAATAGTGGATGTTTTTATATCAGGATCAGCTCATGCTAGTACGTTAAAGGATGCCTTGGCTGAGGCTTATATGTATAATGCCAAGTTAAATAGCGAACGCGCTGCTGTACGTATATCAGATGATGATATGGTTATTGCTCGCTCAAATTTTTTCCCGCAAATTGAAGGAGTTGGAACCTATAGTCGGAATAAGCCTGTAATTGGGGCTCATAATGTTTCTGGATCTGTAGGGATAAAGTTAAGTCAAAGATTATTTGACGGTTTTATTACGCAAAATACGTTTTTTTCAGCTCAAGTTAAAACACAAGCACAACGTGAATATCTTCGCAATGCTGAGCAAAATATGTTTTTAGATGCTATAACAGCATACGCTAATGTGTATAAAGCGCGCCGTATTGCTAATCTTCGTCGAGAAAACTTGGCTGCTCTTGAAGAACAAGTTCGTTCGAATAAAGCAAGGTTGAATGTAGGGGAGGGAGCTCATGTGGATTTTGCTCAAGCGCAGGCAGCCCGTTCTGTAGCTGTTTCTGAATTTAGTCTCGCTTGTGCTGATGTAAAGGCAATGGAAGCCATTTATCGTCAAATCATTGGTTCAGATCCTACACAGTTAGAACGCCCACCAGTGGCAACAGAGCTTCCGAAGAATCTTGATATTGGTTATCAAATTGGCGATATCATGCATCCAGCGATTCTTTATGCAAAATATTTGACTGACGCCAGTTCTTATAATGTGAAAGCAAAAAAGGGGGCTTTGCTTCCTAAAGTAGATTTTTCTACAACAGTGTCTTATAATCAGATTTATAGTGGTCCTGGTGAGGATGGGATTTCTCAATCGATTGGAGTTTCATTGAGTGTTCCAATTTTTGAAGGTGGACGTACATCTGCGCAGGTTCGTCAGTCGAAAGAGCAGTTTGAGCAAGCTCGTCTCCAACTTACTGTAGCTCAAAATGATGTAAGACGGGCATTAACTGCTGCTTGGTTTCAGTTAGAGGGTGCACGTGCATCTGTTGTAGCTTATCGGGAGAGTGTTCATGCTGCTGAAATTGCTCTTAAAGGTCGTATTCAAGAAAACCGAGTGGGACAAGCGACTACATTAGATATTTTAAATTCTCGAACTCAGTTGATTAATGCTCAAATTGCGCTGGCAATTGCAGAACGGGATGTTGTAATTGCAAGCTATAGTGTTCAATCTTCTATTGGAAAACTAACTGCAAATTATTTAGGTTTGAAGACAGTTAAATATACTCGCTGAAACTGTTAGTGATTAGCGTTCAAAGGATACACAGATTAAATTGCTAATAGTATTGAAAAATGTATTGTTTGCATATAACTTCATTTTTAAATAGAAAAAGTCATTAACTAAGGAAAAGAATATGGTACAGAGTTCAAATGCGTTACGTGAGCCAAATATGGATGAGATTTTGACATCTATTCGTGAAATCATTGAAGAGAATGCAGTTCAGGCTGATCATTTTGCAAATGAAGCTGCTTCTGATACTTCTTTTGAAGAGCACTCAGAGGTATCTTCAGAAAATGCTTGTGAAACAACTTTATCAGTTGATGATGCAATGAAGGCTTTGGCTGATCGTATTGGTTTTTCTTCTGAGAACCAGGATTTTTCTCTGACACAAGTACAAGATAACACAAATGTAGAGGATAATACAGTTATGGGTATACAAGCGACAGAATTTTCTTCCGAAGGAGAGGATCCTATTTATGAAACAGAAGGATATGATACTCAGTCATTTGTATCGCAGCAAGAAAATACAGTTTTTGATTGTGTAGAGCTATCTCCATATTTTGTTTCTTCTGCAGAAAGAATTGCAGAGGACATTTTGCGTCCAGCTATAGCAGAGTGGTTACAGTGTCAATTGCCTGTTTTTATTGAAAAGATTTTGCGTAAAGAGATCGCTAAGACAATTAAAAATTTACCTTAAATATTTGTTTGTTACTTTTAGCCATTTAGTATTTTCCTTTTATTGTAAAAATTTGTTTGTAATTTTGTGAGGTCATTTTAAATGGGTGGCGTTTACAAATAATATTTGCTGGATATTAGGTTATAGGTTACGTTTTCTAGTGGTATTATGAGTAAGTGGGTGAAGAATGATAGAAAAAAACTATGATGCCGCTTCCATAGAACCACAGATCGCAAAAGAGTGGGAGATTCATGGTGTTTTTAAGGCGGGAGTTGGTTCAAAACCAGATGCAGAGCCTTTTTGCGTTATGCTTCCCCCACCGAATGTAACGGGCTCACTTCATATGGGGCACGCTTTAAATACAACAATCCAAGACATTATGGTACGTTTTCAGCGAATGAAGGGTAGAAACGTATTATGGCAACCTGGTTTGGATCATGCAGGGATTGCGACGCAAATGATCGTTGAACGCCAATTGGCAGAACATCAAGAACCAACACGTCAAGAAATGGGTAGGGAAAAATTTATTGAACGTGTTTGGAAATGGCGTCGTGAGACAGGTGGTGTTATTGTTAATCAGCTACGGCGTCTTGGTGTTTCATGTGATTGGTCGCGTGAACGATTTACAATGGATGAGGGGTTATCTCAAGCTGTTTGTGAAGTGTTTGTTGCACTTTATAAGCAAGGGTTGATTTATAAAGACAAGCGTTTAGTTAATTGGGATCCTGAATTATTAACGGCTATTTCAGATCTTGAAGTGGATTCGAAAGAAATAAAAGGTCATTTGTGGCATTTTAGATATCCGCTTGAAGGTAAAGTCTTTGATCCAAATGATTCAACAACTTTTATAACAATTGCGACAACGCGGCCTGAAACAATGCTTGGTGACACGGGCATTGCGGTTAATCCTGAAGATGATCGTTATAAAAATCTTATAGGTCAAAATGCTATTTTACCACTTGTGGGTCGCAAGTTATTGATTGTTGGTGATTCTTATGCTGACCCTGAAGAGGGAAGTGGTGCTGTAAAAATTACACCAGCACATGACTTTAATGATTTTGAAGTAGGGCAAAGAAATGGTTTACGCTTAATCAATATTTTAACGCAAAAGGCTGAAATTTTTTTACGTGATAATAAGGCGTTTTTTGGTGGTTTGATTTTATCAGATGAATTGAAAGCATTGGTGGAAGATTTAGATCAATGTGATCGTTTTGTTGCACGAAATCGGATTGTATCTTTAATGAAAGAGCGGGGTTATTTTGTGAGTGTTGATGATCATCTGCACACCGTTCCTCATGGTGATAGAAGTGGAGTGCCTATTGAGCCATTCTTAACCGATCAATGGTACGTCAATGCTGCAGAATTAGCAAAACCAGCAGTAGAAGCTGTTCGTCAAGGAAAAACACAATTTGTTCCAGCTAGTTGGGAAAAAACCTATTTCAATTGGATGGAGAATATTCAACCTTGGTGTATTTCTCGCCAATTATGGTGGGGACATCAGATTCCAGCTTGGTATGGCCCTGATGGTGTAATTTTTGTTGAAAAAAGTGAAGAAGAAGCTTTAGTTTCAGCTTTATCTCATTATGGTAGAGAGGTTCAGTTAACGCGTGATCAGGATGTCTTAGACACCTGGTTTTCATCAGCTTTGTGGCCTTTTTCGACGCTGGGTTGGCCACAGAAGACGACAGAATTAAGAACATTTTATCCAACATCTCTATCGGTCACTGGGTTTGATATTATTTTTTTCTGGGTTGCTCGTATGATGATGATGGGTATTCACTTTATGGGTGAGGTACCTTTTTCAGCTGTTTATGTACATGCTCTCGTACGGGACCAGACAGGTGCAAAGATGTCGAAATCTAAAGGAAATGTTATTGATCCGTTGGAACTCGTTGATCAATATAGTGCGGATGCTTTACGTTTTACTTTAGCTATTATGGCGACACAGGGTCGTGATGTGAAACTTGATCCTTCGCGTGTTGCAGGTTATCGCAATTTTGCTACAAAATTATGGAATGCCACTCGATTTGCAGAAATGAATGGGGTTAGGCATGGTTTGTCTTTTAAGCCGGAAGAAGCAAAACTTACTTTTAATCGTTGGATTGTAACAGAATTATCCAAAACTGTTTTAGCAGTGACTGCTGGTATTGAGAACTATAAATTTAATGAGGCTGCTAGCGCACTTTATCGATTTGCTTGGAATACATTATGTGATTGGTATCTTGAATTTCTTAAACCTGTATTTCAGGGTTCAGACGAAGATTCCAAAAAAGAAGCGCAAACATGTACTGCTTGGGTTCTTGACGAAGTTTATAAACTACTGCACCCTTTTATGCCTCATATGACGGAAAAGTTGTGGTCTCTCACAGCAATGTCGGGCATAAAGCGTGAAAATATGTTGGCATTGACGCAATGGCCTCAGATAACATTTATAGATGAAGAAGCTGCAATCGATGTTAATTGGCTTATTGACGTTATTGGTGAAATTCGTTCTGTGCGCTCTGAAATGAATGTTCCAGCAGCTGCACAAACACCTCTTGTTATTATAGAAGGGGAGGGGACAATACAAGAACGCGTGCAGCGTTATGATACTGTTCTTAAAAGATTAGCACGTGTTGAAACGATTTGTTTCTCTGATAAAATTCCATCTGGATCTGCGCAAATTGTTTTGGGAGAGGTGACTTTTTGTTTATTGCTGGAGCAGTTGATTGATTTAAATGCTGAACGTGCCCGTTTGATGAAAGATATCAATAAAATTGAACAAGATATTGAAAAAATATCAGTTAGGTTAAATAATCCAAAGTTTATAGAGAATGCAAAACTAGAAGTTGTTGAAATTGAACGTAAAAAAATCATAGAATTACGTGCTGCAAGGAATAAAACATCGCTTGCTTTAGAGCGCTTGGTTTAATTAAAATTTTTTATTTTTATGAAAGTCAAATATTATTTAAATGTGACACATTTCATAATTTTTTTTCATTACGTATTTTAAAAATTGAAATTATATAATACTTTATTTTTATTTTAAAAAGGTAATGTATTTTAAATACATGTTTTTTTAAGATTTGTAGTAGCATCAATGGTGTAATGAGATTGGATAACTTTTAATGATAAATAACTTTAAAATATTCAAGATAGCTATGATTGCTATTACTTTAGGGATGCTTTCTACTGTTTATGCAACGGATGTAAATGTTTCCCAGAAAGTAACTAACCATTCATCTGTTTTTTTTAAGCGTGGTATGTCTGCTTATAAAAATGGACAAACAGACCAAGCTATTTCAGCTTTACATTGTGCAGCTAATATGGGCCACATTGGTGCAAATTGGAAACTTGGTTATATTTATGCAAATGGCGATGGTGTGCCTGAAAATGATTATAAGGCATATAATTTTTTTGCACGTATCGTTGAAAAAGGTGCTGATCCTGGCTCGGAGAATGAAAGTTATGTTTCTGATGCATTGGTTAAACTTGCGGGTTATCTTAGAAAAGGTATTCCTGATTCGCCTGTAAAAGCTAATCCTTCTTATGCAGTTAATCTTTATACGCAGGCTGCGACGAATTATAGAAATCCTCAAGCTCAGTATTATCTAGGTAGAATGCTTTTAAAAGGTGAAGGTGGGGAAAAAAATTCTGTACAAGCAGCCCGATGGTTTCAACTTGCAACTAAGAAAGGGAATTCTTCTGCTCAGGCTATGCTCGGAAATATGTTGTTTCAAGCAGGGGAAATGGTTCGTGGTGTAGCAATGTTAACTGCAGCTTATGAAAAGGCTAACACAAAAGATCAAAGTTGGATTCGTCCCATGCAAGAACGAGCTTTTGCTATTTGTGATGAATTTGAACGGCGTAAAGCAATGTCGTTAGCTATTGATATTCTTGAAAAGAGTAATTCTTAAGCAATTTTATTTGTGGTAATACACCTCTAATATCTATACATAAATTTCGGTTTATGTATAGATTCGCAATAAAATGACTTTACATACACAGTGTAACAGTTAATGATTAAGAATTTTTGATAAAAATTCTTGTGCACGTGGTGTTCTAGCTTGTGGATCAGAGAAGAATTCTTCTGACGAGCAGTCTTCAAGAATTGTTCCTTGATCCATGAAAATTACG
Organism: Bartonella sp. WD16.2; assembly: GCF_002022505.1. Lineage (NCBI taxonomy): Bacteria > Pseudomonadati > Pseudomonadota > Alphaproteobacteria > Hyphomicrobiales > Bartonellaceae > Bartonella > Bartonella sp. WD16.2. Next base: position 950,399 of record NZ_CP019781.1, on the reverse strand, counting down.
CGCTTTGATACTTTTTGCGCAAAATTCATTTCATGAGTTACGCAAATCATTGTCATACCTTCTTCTGCTAAATTGATCATGACATCTAACACTTCACCTACCATTTCGGGATCCAAAGCAGAGGTTGGTTCATCAAAAAGCATAACAAGTGGATCCATAGTCAAGGCTCGTGCAATAGCAACACGTTGCTGTTGGCCTCCTGAAAGTTGACCGGGGTATTTATTTTTATGTTCAATAAGTCCAACACGCTCAAGATATAATAAGCCACGCTCAAGTGCTTCTTTCTTACTGCGCTTTAGAACTTTAATTTGTGCAATTGTTAAATTTTCTGTGACAGATAAATGTGGGAAAAGCTCAAAATGTTGAAATACCATTCCTACATGGCTGCGCAATTTAGGTAAATTTGTTTTTTTTGAGTGTATTGGTACACCATTAATCCAAATTTCGCCTTTTTGAAAAGGTACTAAAGCGTTGATGGTTTTAATGAAGGTTGATTTCCCTGAACCTGATGGCCCACAAACTACCACAACCTCCCCTTTGTTAATATTGGTTGTACAATTTTTAAGAATATTAACTTCGCCGTACCAATTGGAAACGTTTTTCATTTCGATCATATGAGTAGACATTTTTTTTCCTTATTAGCGAATGATGGATATTTTTTTCTGAAGGTGTAAAACTATCTGTGACAATGTAAAGCAGATAGCAAAATAGAAGATGGCCGCTAAAATATAAGCTTCTTGTTTTACGCCAAAATTGTTAGAAACAATATCAAAACCGTTTAAAAGGCTATTACCACTAATTGCGTAGACAAGTGTTGTGTCTTGAAACAGAATAATAACCTGTGTCAAAAAAACAGGAAGCATGTTTCTGAAAGCTTGGGGAAGAAGTACAATATACATGTTTTGCCAATACGTCATTCCGAGAGCTTGTCCTGCATATTTTTGCCCTTGTGGTATTGAAGAAAGGCCAGCGCGCATGATTTCAGCAAAATAAGCCGCTTCAAATGCTGTAAAAGTAATTAATGCTGATTTGTTCGCGCCGATTGACGTTCCCGTTAGAAAAGGTAAGAGCACAAAAAACCATAAAATAACCATAACAAGGGGTATTGAGCGCATGGCAGTTATATAAATTACAGCAAGCGAAGAAAGAAGTTTAATAGAAGAAAGCCGCATCACTGCTAATAATATGCTAAAAATAAGCCCAAATATCGTTGCAAAGAGTGTTAGAAAAACACTAAAAAGCAGACCCGGCAGAATATAAGAGAGGAATATATCAAAAGTAAAAAATGAAAAATCAAAATCTGAAAAATTAAAAGAAAAATAGGGCCAAAAATAAGAATTCATAAAATCTGTCATATTCAACGCCCCCCCGTTTTAAAATTAGGAATTCTAAGCATTTTCTCAATGATTGTCATCATAATAAAGATGAATAAAGCTATGGCAATATAAAGAATAGTAACAATCAAATAGTTTTCATAAACATGACTTACTTCTTCAATTGTTTGATATTGGAACTGCATTAGTTCATTAATAGAAACGGCAAATGCTATAGATGAATTTTTTACAATCCCCATTGCTTCTGAAGTTAATGGTGGCATGATTGTACGAATAGCACGTGGTAATATAATATAGCGATAACTTTGACCAGTAGTAAATCCCATTGCCATGGCTGCATAACGCTGGCCAGAAGAAATAGATTCAATACCTGAACGAACTTGCTCTGCGACACGTGCAGATGTGAAGAATCCTAAAGCACAGGTTATTAATGCAATAGGTGAAAAATTTATTGCTGGTGGATAAATTTTAGGGACGACAAAATACCATAAAAATACTTGTACAAGCAGAGGGATATTGCGCATAATTTCTACCCAGACGCAACCAATAGCACGAAGAACGCGGTTGATGATGGAAGTGTGGGGCAAAGTGCGTATCGTTCCTATAATGACACCGACAAATACAGCTAATATTAATGAAGAGACAGATAATATAGCGGTATTTTTGAAACCATCGAGCAGAGTGTCCAAGTAGGTATGACCTATACCAGGAGTTCCAAGACATCCAATCACTGGTGTTTGATTAAGATCATCTATACAAAGGAAAAAAAAGTCCATTAGTCAACATTTCCTAAAGTTGTCCATCCCTTTAGGGTGGATAAATCAGCTGCATTACACATGCTAAATTTATTGAAAAGTTAAAAAAAACAACCACACTCGATTTTTGGAGAGTGTGGTTGCTCTTTATTTAGATACTACAAGTTGTTTTCTATATAATGTTCCCGAGGTTTATTGTTGGGATTTTCCCAAGCGGATTTTGTTGATTGGGATAAGGGAAGATTGACAACAGTATTTGTAGGAGGAATTGGTTCCATAAACCATTTATTGTAAAGTTTTTCAAGTGAACCATCTTTAATTTGCCGCATAATACTATTGTTGATTTCTTGCTCGAGATTTTTGTCATTTAATCGAAGCATACAGGCAATAGGTTCAATTGAAAGCACGGTATCAAGAATTATATAATCGGATGGGTTTTTTGATTTAGAAATATGCCCAGAGAGAATTGAAGCATCCATCACAAATGCGTCAGCACGACCAGATTCTAACAACAAAAAGCTATCTCCGTGATCCTTACCTGTTACAACTTTGAAGTTAATGTTTTTTGCTCGTTTATTTTTACGGATAAGTTGAACAGATGTTGTACCGGTGGTAGTTGCAACTGTTTTACCATTTAAATCTTCAATAGATTTAATACCAGAACTTTTCTTCACAGCAATTCGAACTTCTTCAACATAAGTGGTATAAGCAAACGTTGCCTCTTTATTGCGGGAAGAATCATTTGTTGTAGAACCACATTCGAAATCATAGGTTCCGTTTTGTAACAGAGGAATTCGATTTTGTGACGTGATAGGAAGATAATGGATTTTAATTGATTGACCAATTTTTTTTGAAATATCATCAATGATATATTCCGCCATTTCTGTATGAAAACCTGTATATTTACCATTACCAATAGCATAGGCTAAACCTATAGATGATTCGCGAACACCTAAAGTAATTTCTCCTGTTGCTTTAATTTTCTCCAGTGTGTTATTTTGAGCTTGCACCATATTTGTTAGCCCAATAACAATCGTTGCACTAAATGCCAACAGTAATTTTTTCATTATTTCCTCCATTTATTTTATAATTTTTGTTCTTAATTATTATATTAGAATTTTTTTGCACGCAATGTAACATGTTTATTATTCCAAAGTGGGCATTTTTTAAATTATCCTCATAACAAGGTCAAATTTTTAAATCAGAATTGAGCTCAATCCACACAGGAACATGGTCTGACGGTTTTTGATATCCTCTTGCTTCTGTTTGACTGTAAGCACAAACAAGTTGATCTGCAGCTTCTGGGGATAATAATAAATGATCAATACGAATACCATTGTTTTTTTGCCATGCACCCGCTTGAAAATCCCAAAAACTAAAAGAAGAGTCATCTGTAACATTACGAATAGAATCATAAAAACCTAAATAAATAATGCGTTGGAACGCTTGTCGTGTTTGTGGAAGAAATAAAGCATCATTTTTCCATTCTTCAGGTTTTTTTGCATCCAATGGGGTTGGGATGACATTATAATCACCAGCTAAAACAAGGGGATCTTCATATGCAAGTAATAATTTTGCATGCGTATACAATCTCTCCATCCATTTCATTTTATAAAGATATTTTTCGCTATTGATGGGGTTACCGTTCGGGAGATAAAGGGAAGCAACACGGACAACCCCTTTATTTGTTGAATAAACCGCTTCAATATAACGTGCTTGCTCGTCATTATCATCACCTGGTAATCGACGGATAAGTTCATCAGGTCTTTTTTTAGAAAAAATTGCAACACCATTGAAATTTTTTTGTCCATGTGTCTCTATATGATATCCTAAAGTTTCAATTTCATTACGTGGAAAATTTGCATCAATACATTTAATTTCTTGTAAGCAAACTATATCTGGCTGATTTTTCTGCAGCCATTTATATAGTGTGTCATGGCGTGCTTTTATTCCAGCGATGTTCCATGTTGCAATTTTCATAGTATTAACTATTAAACATTATATATACAATTAGCAAGTGATTACAGAATAGTATGTTAAAAACTCCTTAATATGTTACAGTTGTTTTTGTTGAATGGAATTATTACAGCAGTGATTTGCTTTACAATAGTCTCTTTAAAAATCAAATTTTAAAAAGTGTCGTAATGTTACTTTATTTTTATTTTTGCAAACTTTCTGTTGTTTAATACTTGACGAATGTATATGTTCTCGCTATTAAAAATCATCGTGACCAATGTGAGAGTGATTAATATTTTAGGGCTTTACCCTGAGATTTATCTCAAACAGAGTTTGTTTTTAAAAATTTAAAAGCCAATACTAGTGCAAGAGGCGAGTGCCTCCTCTGCTTTTAGTCGGGTAAGCCGTTTATGTAAGCATGCCCGACTTTATGTGTAAGTTTAAGTCTTTATTCCAATTTGTATCGGGATAGGCATTAGTAAAAAAAGCCCAAATGGGTGAGATAACGTAGATTGAAAGAGGAAGGTTGTATGCCTACCGTAAACCAGTTGATTCGCAAACCACGTGTAGCGCCAGTTAAGCGCAATAAGGTTCCTGCCCTCCAGGCAAACCCACAAAAACGTGGCGTTTGTACTCGTGTTTATACAACGACACCGAAGAAGCCTAATTCTGCTCTTCGTAAAGTTGCTAAAGTTCGTTTAACAAATGGATTTGAGGTTATCGGTTATATTCCTGGTGAAGGGCATAATCTTCAAGAGCACTCTGTTGTGATGATTCGTGGTGGTCGTGTAAAAGATTTGCCAGGAGTTCGTTATCACATTATTCGTGGTTTACTTGATACACAGGGTGTTAAAAATCGTAAACAGCGCCGTTCAAAATATGGCGCGAAACGCCCGAAATAAATACTGAGAGACAAAGCCAATGTCCCGTCGTCATAGAGCAGAAAAACGTGAAATTAATCCAGATCCTAAGTTTGGTGATGTGGTCATTACAAAGTTTATGAATGCCATTATGTTTGATGGTAAAAAATCTGTTGCTGAGCGCATTGTTTATGGTGCGCTTGATGCGGTTGAGAGTAAAGTCAAAACAGATCCTGTGGCTTTGTTTCATCAGGCATTAGAAAATGTTGCTCCACATATTGAAGTTCGTTCGCGCCGTGTTGGTGGTGCTACTTATCAGGTTCCGATAGATGTTCGTCCTGATCGTCGTCAGGCTCTTGCTATTCGTTGGTTAATTGTGGCGGCGCGTGGGCGTAATGAGACGACAATGATTGATCGTCTTTCTGGAGAGTTGGTGGATGCTGCTAATAATCGTGGTTCTGCAGTAAAGAAGCGTGAGGATGTGCACCGTATGGCTGAGGCTAACCGTGCATTTTCTCATTATCGCTGGTAGGTATATTGTAAATCTAAGGCAAATAGAATGGCTCGCGAATATAAAATCGAAGACTATCGTAATTTTGGTATTATGGCGCATATTGATGCGGGTAAGACCACGATGACTGAGCGTATTTTGTTCTATACTGGTAAAAACCATAAAATTGGTGAAACTCATGATGGCGCTTCTACAATGGATTGGATGGAGCAAGAGCAAGAGCGTGGTATTACAATTACATCTGCTGCGACAACAACTTTTTGGAAAGGGCGTGATGGGCGGAGTAGACGTTTTAATATTATTGATACGCCTGGGCACGTTGATTTTACAATTGAGGTTGAGCGTTCTTTACGTGTTCTTGATGGTGCGATAGCTTTATTAGATGCGAATGCTGGTGTGGAACCTCAAACGGAAACAGTTTGGCGACAGGCTGAGAAATATCATGTACCACGCATGGTTTTTGTGAATAAAATGGACAAAATTGGGGCTGACTTCTATCGTAGTGTAGAAATGGTTGGTTCGCGGTTGGGTGCTAAGGCGCTTGTTGTCCAGTTGCCAATTGGTTCTGAAAATGATTTTGAAGGTGTTGTTGATCTTGTTGAAATGAAGGCGTTGAGGTGGGATGGTTCTATTGGCGCTTCGGCTACAGTGAGTGAAATTCCAGTTGAGTTGAAAGAAAAAGCAGAGGAATATCGTGAAAAATTAGTTGAAATGGCAGTTGAGGTTGATGAAGCTGCTATGGAGGCTTATTTGGATGGTGTTATGCCAACTGATGAGCAGCTTATGACTCTTATTCGTAAGGGAACAATAGAGGTTCAGTTTCATCCAGTTCTTTGTGGTACTGCCTTTAAAAACAAAGGGATTCAACCACTATTAGATGCTATTGTTTCTTATCTTCCTTCTCCGGTTGATGTTCCGGCTATTAATGGTATTGATGTTAAAACTGAAGCTGAAACAACACGTGAATCTTCAGATGATGCTCCGCTTTCTATGCTTGCTTTTAAGATTATGAATGATCCGTTTGTTGGATCATTAACTTTCTGTCGTATTTATTCTGGTAAGATTCAGAGGGGGATTTCTCTTGAGAATACAGTTAAGGGAAAAAAGGAACGTTTAGGGCGTATGCTTCAGATGCACTCAAATTCTCGTGAAGATATTGAGGAAGCGTTTGCTGGTGATATTGTTGCTCTTGCAGGTCTTAAGGAGACGACAACAGGCGATACTCTTTGTGATCCTTTGAAGCCTGTTATTCTGGAGAGGATGGAATTTCCTGAACCTGTTATTGAGATTGCGATTGAGCCGAAAACGAAAGCGGATCAAGAGAAAATGGGTATTGCACTTAATCGTTTAGCTGCGGAAGATCCTTCATTTCGTGTTAAATCGGATGAAGAATCTGGCCAAACAATTATAGCTGGGATGGGAGAGTTGCATCTTGATATTATTGTTGATCGTATGCGGCGTGAATTTAAGGTTGAGGCTAATGTAGGTCAGCCACAGGTTGCTTATCGTGAAACAATTACGAAAGTTGCAGAGATTGACTATACTCACAAAAAGCAGTCTGGTGGTGCTGGGCAATTTGCGCGTGTGAAGATTATTTTTGAGCCTCATGACGGTGATGATTTTGTGTTTGAATCAAAAATTGTTGGGGGTGCTGTTCCTAAGGAATATATTCCAGGTGTTCAGAAGGGTATTGAAAGTGTTATGGGGTCAGGGCCTCTTGCAGGTTTTCCCATGCTTGGTGTGAAGGCTATTCTAATTGATGGTGGTTATCATGATGTTGATTCTTCTGTTTTGGCTTTTGAAATTGCCGCGCGCGCAGCATTTCGAGAGGGGGCACAAAAGGCAGGTGCACAACTTCTTGAACCAATCATGAAGGTGGAGGTTGTGACTCCAGAGGATTATATGGGAGATGTAATTGGTGATTTAAATTCTCGTCGAGGTCAAATTTCAGGTACTGAAGTGCGTGGTATTGCAACGGTAGTAAATGCAATGGTTCCTTTGGCGAATATGTTTGGTTATGTAAACACGCTTCGTTCAATGAGTCAGGGGCGTGCTCAATATACAATGCAATTTAATCATTATGAGCCTGTTCCTTTAGCTGTGGCGCAGGAGATTCAGAAAAAATACGCGTGATCTTCTGATTGCGTATTAACTTTAACTTAGTCCTTGATTTGGACAGAAAATGGAGAGCTCACATGGCAAAGAGCAAATTTGAACGTACGAAGCCGCATGTTAATATAGGAACGATAGGTCACGTTGACCATGGGAAGACGTCCTTGACAGCGGCGATTACGAAATATTTTGGTGAATTTAAAGCGTATGACCAAATTGATGCGGCGCCTGAGGAGCGTGCCCGTGGAATTACCATTTCAACAGCGCATGTTGAGTACGAAACAGAACAACGTCACTATGCGCATGTTGATTGTCCAGGTCACGCGGATTATGTGAAGAACATGATCACAGGTGCAGCACAGATGGATGGAGCGATTTTGGTTGTTTCAGCAGCTGATGGACCGATGCCTCAGACACGTGAGCATATTTTGCTAGCACGTCAGGTTGGTGTTCCTGCGATTGTGGTTTTTCTAAATAAGGTTGATCAGGTTGATGATGCTGAGCTTTTAGAGCTTGTTGAGCTTGAAGTTCGGGAACTTCTTTCGAAATATGACTTCCCTGGTGATGATATACCGATAGTTAAAGGTTCTGCGTTAGCGGCTCTTGAGGATTCAGATAAAAGTATAGGTGAGGATGCAGTTCGTCGTTTGATGAGCGAAGTTGATAATTATATTCCAACGCCTGAGCGTCCAATTGATCAGCCGTTTTTGATGCCTATAGAGGATGTTTTTTCAATATCTGGGCGTGGAACGGTTGTAACGGGTCGTGTTGAGCGTGGAATTATTAAAGTTGGTGAAGAAATCGAGATTATAGGTATTCGTCCGACTTCTAAGACGACGGTTACGGGTGTTGAAATGTTCCGTAAGCTTTTAGATCAAGGTCAGGCAGGTGATAATATAGGTGCATTGCTTCGTGGTATTGATCGTGAGGGGATTGAACGTGGACAAGTTTTGGCGAAGCCTGGTTCTGTTACACCACATACCAAGTTTAAAGCTGAGGCTTATATTTTGACGAAAGATGAGGGTGGTCGTCATACACCGTTTTTTACAAATTATCGTCCACAGTTTTATTTCCGCACGACGGATGTGACAGGAATTGTTACACTTCCAGAAGGTACGGAAATGGTTATGCCAGGTGATAATGTTGCAATGGATGTTTCTTTGATTGTTCCAATTGCAATGGAAGAGAAGCTTCGTTTCGCTATCCGTGAAGGAGGGCGTACTGTCGGAGCTGGTATCGTTTCTAAGATTATTGAATAATATTAATAATTGTTAGAGAAGTGTCTTTAGTGTTAGAGTTGCTCCGTATGACAGGAAAATAAGAATATGAATGGTCAGAATATCCGTATTCGCTTAAAAGCGTTTGATCACCGGATTCTTGATGCGTCGACACGTGAGATTGTGTCGACCGCCAAGCGTACTGGCGCTAATGTCCGTGGTCCTATTCCGCTTCCGACGCGAATTGAGAAGTTTACGGTCAATCGTGGGCCGCACATTGATAAGAAAAGTCGTGAGCAATTTGAAATGCGCACACATAAGCGTCTTCTTGATATTGTTAATCCCACACCGCAAACGGTGGATGCTCTTATGAAGCTTGACCTTTCTGCTGGTGTGGATGTAGAAATTAAGCTCTGAGGTTTGAAGACAGAAGGAACAAACCCGATGCGTTCAGGTGTAATAGCACAAAAACTGGGTATGACCCGTGTATACAATGAGGCCGGTGAACATGTGCCAGTGACAGTACTTCGTTTGGAGAATTGTCAGGTTATTGCTCAGCGTACAGTTGAGAAGAACGGTTATACTGCTGTTCAATTAGGTGTGGGGTTTGCGAAAGTTAAAAATATTTCGCGGGCTCTCCGTGGACATTTTGCTAAGGCTGTGGTTGAACCAAAAGCTAAGGTGGCAGAATTTCGTGTTAGTCCCGATAATTTACTTGATGTAGGTACTGAAATTACAGTGGAACATTTTATTCCAGGACAAAGAGTTGATGTGACGGGTACAAGTATCGGTAAAGGTTTTGCCGGTGTTATGAAGCGGCATAACTTTGGTGGGCATCGTGCTTCACATGGTAATTCAATTACACATCGTGCTCATGGTTCAACAGGACAATGTCAAGACCCGGGTAAAGTATTTAAAGGTAAAAAAATGGCTGGTCATATGGGGCAGGTACGTGTGACGACGCAAAATATCGAAGTTGTTTCTACTGATGTTGATCGTGGTTTGATTTTGGTACGTGGTGCTGTTTCTGGTTCTAAAGGAGCTTGGATTTTAGTGCGTGATGCTGTAAAGAGGCGTCTTCCTGATAATGCGCCAAAGCCCGCTGGGATTCGTCGCTCTGTAGGGAAAAAGACTGAATCAGCTGCTCCGGTGGTAGATGCCTCTAAAGCTGAAGGGGCTGAATAATGGATCTTATAATTAAAACTCTTGACGGCAACGAAGTTGGTAAGTTACAAGTTTCTGAACATATTTTTGGTCTCACTCCGCGTGAAGATATCCTTCAGCGTGTTGTTCGTTGGCAGCTTGCACGTCGTCAACAAGGAACACATCAGTCACAGGGACGCTCTGATGTAGCTCGGACAGGGGCAAAAATGTTTAAACAAAAAGGTACTGGGCGTGCTCGGCATTCATCTGCTCGCGTGCCGCAGTTTCGGGGTGGTGGTAAAGCGCATGGTCCAATGACTCGTAGTCACGTACATACTCTTCCTAAAAAGAGTCGTGCACTTGGGTTGTGTCTTGCTTTGTCAGTAAAACTAAAGACAAATGATTTGATTGTAGTTGATGAGCTTAATGTTCGGGATGCTAAAACCAGGGTACTTGTTAAGAATTTTTCTAAACTTGGTTTTAATAATGCTCTGTTAATTGGTGGAAAAGAAATAAATGTGAATTTTTCTCGTGCAGCATCTAATATTCCTAATGTTGATGTTTTGCCTGTTCAGGGGATTAATGTTTATGATATTTTGCGTCGCAATAAGCTTGTTTTATCAAAAGCAGCTGTTGAGGTTCTTGAGGAGCGCTTTAAATGACGAATCTTCGCCACTATGATGTAATTATCAGTCCGGTTGTTACTGAGAAATCGACTATGATTTCTGAATATAATCAAGTCGTTTTTAATGTTGCACCAAAAGCAATGAAACCTGAAATTAAAGCAGCTGTTGAAGCGCTTTTTAATGTTAAGGTTAAGGCGGTTAACACGACGATTCGTAAGGGTAAAGTGAAGCGTTTCAAAGGTTTTGTTGGTCGGCAGAGTGATGTCAAGAAAGCGATTGTGACATTGGCTAAAGGTTACTCAATTGACCTTTCGGCAGGTCTTTAATAAGGCTCGGAGATAAGAATAATGGCACTTAAGCATTTTAATCCAACAACGCCCGGGCAACGTCAGCTTGTTATTGTAGAGCGTTCTGATCTTCATAAGGGTAAATCTGTAAAGACGCTGACTGGGGGATTGTCGTCAAAGGGGGGGCGCAATAATCATGGTAAAGTTACAGCCCGTTTTCAGGGCGGAGGACATAAGCGTAACTATCGGTTTATTGATTTTAAGCGTCTTAAGCGCGATATGTCTGCAAAGGTTGAGCGTTTGGAATATGATCCAAATCGTACTGCTTTTATCGCATTGATTCGTTATGAAGATGGGCAATTAAGTTATATTCTTGCGCCGCAGCGTCTTGGTGTTGGTGATTTTATTGTTGCGGGTTCAAATGTTGACATTAAACCAGGTAATGCAATGTCTCTTTGTAATATGCCAGTAGGTACGATTGTTCATAATGTGGAAATGAAGCCTGGTAAAGGTGGTCAGATTGCACGTTCTGCAGGGGCTTATGCACAGCTAGTTGGGCGAGATCAAGGGATGGCTATTCTTCGGCTTAATTCTGGGGAGCAGCGTTTGGTTCCTGGTGGTTGTTTTGCAACTGTTGGCGCTGTTTCAAATCCTGATCACGGAAATATTAATGATGGTAAAGCTGGTCGGTCGCGTTGGCGTGGAAAGCGTCCACATGTTCGTGGTGTAGCTATGAATCCAGTTGATCATCCACATGGTGGTGGTGAGGGGCGTACGTCGGGTGGTCGTCACCCTGTGTCTCCTTGGGGTAAGCCTACGAAAGGTAAGCGTACACGCTCCAATAAAACTACTAGTAAATTTATTATGCGTTCACGTCATCAACGTAAGAAATAAGAGAGGTAGTCTAAAGTGGTTCGTTCAGTTTGGAAAGGTCCGTTTGTTGACGGCTATCTTCTTGGAAAAGCAGAGAAGGTACGTGCAAGTGGGCGTAATGAAGTTATTAAAATGTGGAGTCGTCGTTCTACCATTCTGCCGCAATTTGTTGGTTTGACTTTTGGTGTTTATAACGGCAATAAGCATATTCCTGTTTCTGTTTCTGAAGAAATGGTTGGGCATAAATTTGGCGAGTTCGCTCCTACTCGAACCTATTATGGTCATGGTGCGGATAAGAAGGCAAAAAGGAAGTAGTAATGGGTAAAGCTAAAGTTCCGCGTCAACTTAAGGACAATGAAGCGAAGGCTGTTGCTCGAACGATTCGTATTAGTCCACAAAAGCTGAATCTAGTTGCTGAGATGATTCGTGGTAAGCGGGTTAATACGGCGTTAGCTGATTTAACATTTTCACGTAAACGTATTGCTCAGACAGTTAGAAAAACTCTTGAATCAGCGATCGCAAATGCGGAAAATAATCATGATCTTGATATTGATTCGTTGATTGTTTTAGAAGCACATGTTGGTAAGTCTATAGTAATGAAACGTTTTCATGTGCGTGGTCGTGGGCGTTCTAGTCGGATTGAGCGTCCATTTTCGCATCTTACTATTATTGTTCGTGAAATTGCCGAAAAAGAGGAGGCTGCGTAATGGGGCAGAAGATCAATCCAATAGGGCTTCGTCTTGGAGTTAATCGAACTTGGGATTCGCGTTGGTATGCTGATAGCGGTGAATATGGTCGTCTCCTTCATGAAGATTTAAAAATTCGTTTATATGTGGTTGAAGAGCTAAAGCAAGCGGCTATTTCTAAGGTTGTTATTGAACGTCCTCATAAAAAATGTCGCATTATAATTTATTCAGCGCGCCCTGGTCTTATTATTGGTAAAAAGGGTGCTGATATTGAAAAGCTTCGTTGTAAACTTTCAGAAATGACGAATGCTGAGACTTCACTAAATATTGTTGAAATTCGTAAGCCAGAAATTGATGCAACAATCATTGCACAATCAATTGCTCAGCAGCTTGAGCGTCGTGTTGCTTTTCGGCGTGCAATGAAGCGTGCTGTTCAATCCGCTATGCGCCTTGGAGCAGAAGGTATTCGAATTAATTGTTCTGGTCGTCTTGGTGGGGCTGAGATTGCTCGTATGGAATGGTATCGTGAAGGTCGTGTTCCGCTTCATACTTTGCGTGCTGATGTGGATTACGGTACAGCAGAGGCTAAGACGGCGTATGGTATTTGTGGTGTTAAAGTTTGGGTTTTTAAAGGCGAGATCCTTGAGCATAATCCAATGGCTTCGGAGTGTCGTGCTATGGAGAGTGATCATTCAGGGGGGGTATCGAATCGCCGCCGTGAAAATATTTAATTTTTGTGGTTGAATTGAAATTTGGAGTAGAAAGTAATGTTGCAGCCAAAGCGTACAAAATTTCGTAAGCAATTCAAAGGCCGTATTCACGGTGTTGCGAAAGGTGGTACGGATTTAAATTTCGGTGCTTACGGTTTGAAGGCTATTGAGCCAGAGCGTATTACTGCGCGCCAAATTGAAGCAGCGCGTCGTGCAATTACACGTTACATGAAGCGTTCTGGTCGTGTGTGGATTCGGATTTTTCCAGATGTTCCAGTTACATCTAAGCCGACTGAGGTTCGTATGGGTAAAGGTAAGGGAAGCGTTGACTATTGGGCAGCGCGTGTTTCTCCTGGGCGCGTTATGTTTGAGCTTGATGGGATTCCTGAGGATGTGGCACGTGAAGCGCTTAGATTGGGCGCTGCAAAGTTGCCTGTTAAGACTCGTTTTGTTCAACGAATTGCCGAATAAAGAGGTTAAGCGATGAAAGCTGAGGAATTACGGGCACAAACGCTCGACCAAATGAAAGATGAGTTGACTAAGTTAAAGAAAGAACAGTTTAATCTGCGGTTTCAAAAAGCGACAGGTCAATTAGAAAAAACTGCACGTGTTAAACAGGTTCGTCGTAACATTGCGCGTATTAAAACTTTTCTTCGTCAGAAGATGGATGGAAACAAGGTTTAAGGAAATAAGAGATGCCTAAACGCATTTTGCAAGGCGTTGTCGTTAGCGACAAGAGTGATAAAACTGTAGTTGTCAAAGTGGAGCGTCGTTATTCTCATCCGCTTCTCCAAAAGACGGTTCGACAGTCTAAGAAATACAAGGCGCATGACGAGAACAATCAATTCAAAATCGGAGATCGGATTTCTATTCAAGAATCTAAACCGATTTCGAAAGATAAACGTTGGATTGTTATTGTAGACAGTGTAATGTAATTAATCAGGCTAATTATTTTAAAATTTAACATTGGTTTTTTCCATTAGTAAATTTTGATAAGTAGCTTCATTGTTGTTTGACAGGCAAATCCGGATGTGTGAAAGGCATTGTCGGATTTAAATAAGAAAAGGTGGTGGCCAGTCATGATTCAGATGCAAACAAACCTCGACGTTGCTGATAATTCTGGTGCTCGTCGTGTCATGTGCATCAAGGTGCTGGGCGGTTCGAAGCGGAAGTATGCTTCGGTCGGTGACATTGTTGTTGTTTCGGTTAAGGATGTTATTCCTCGTGGCCGTGTTAAAAAAGGTGATGTGATGAAAGCTGTGGTAGTTCGTACTGCTAAAGATATTCGTCGCGCGGATGGTAGTGTAATTCGTTTTGATAGAAATGCTGCTGTTTTGGTGGATAATAAAAAAGAGCCGATTGGTACACGCATTTTTGGGCCTGTTCCTCGCGAACTTCGTGGTAAGAACCATATGAAGATCATTTCGCTCGCTCCTGAGGTGTTGTAAGGAGTAGATATCGTGCAAAAAATTCGAAAAGGTGATAAAGTTATCGTTTTATCCGGAAAAGATAAAGGGCGTAGTGGTGAAGTTATTAAGGTGAATCCCAAAAATAGCAGCGCTCTTGTTCTTGGAGTTAATATAGTTAAACGTCATCAGCGTCAGACACAAACGCAAGAAGCTGGAATTATTTCTAAGGAGGCGCCTATTCATTTGTCTAATTTGGCAATTGTTGATCCTAAAGATGGTAAACCTACACGTATAGGCTTTCGTATAAATGCAGATGGTAATAAAGTTCGTGTTGCCAAACGGTCGGGAGAACTGATTAATGGCTAAAGAAAAACAGAAACCGCGCATGAAGACGCATTATCTTGAAGTTGTTCGTAAAATGCTTCAAGAGAAGTTTAGTTATAAAAACGAAATGCAAATTCCGCGTGTTGATAAAATTGTGATTAATATGGGGATTGGTGAGGCGACTACTGATTCCAAAAAACCATCTATTGCGGCTGAAGATCTGACATTGATAACAGGTCAAAGAGCTGTAGTTACCTACGCGCGTAATTCTATCGCGAGCTTTAAGGTTCGTGAAAAAATGCCGCTTGGAGCTAAAGTTACATTGCGTAAAGATCGTATGTTTGAGTTTTTGGATCGTCTTATTACGATTGCCCTTCCACGGGTACGTGATTTTCGTGGTTTAAATCCAAAAAGCTTTGATGGTCATGGTAATTTTGCTATGGGTATTAAAGAGCATATTGTGTTTCCAGAAGTTAATTATGATAAAGTTGATCAGATTTGGGGCATGGATATTATCGTTTGTACGACAGCGAAAACGGATGAGGAAGCGCGTGAATTATTGCGTGCTTTTAATTTTCCATTTCGCTTGTAACGGCAAACGTAGTGAGGTGATATTATGGCTAAAGTAAGTGCCGTCGAGAAAAATAAGCATCGTGTCGTGATGGCAAAGCGTTATGCTGCACGTCGTGCACGTTTGAAAGCAATTGTGATGGATCAGAAGGTTTCGCTTGAAGAGCGTTTTAAAGCTTCTATTCGGTTGGCGGAGCTGCCACGTAATTCTACAAAGGTTCGTATTCGTAATCGTTGTGAAGTTTCAGGGCGTCCAAGGGCTTATTATCGTAAATTAAAAATGTCGCGAATTGCACTACGTGAACTTGGTTCTCTAGGTCATATTCCCGGCATTGTTAAATCTAGTTGGTAAGAGGAGATAGTAAGATGTCTATGTCAGATCCTCTTGGTGATATGTTAACGCGTATTCGTAATGCACTTAGTCGTAAAAAAGGTAAAGTAGTGACGCCTGCTTCTAAGCTTCGTAGGCGGGTTCTTGATGTTCTGCAATCTGAAGGTTATATTCGTGGATATAATCAGGTTGATTTTGGTAAAGGGAAGTCCGAAATCGAAATTGAATTGAAGTATTTTGAAGGTTTAGCTGTTATTCGTGAGATTTCACGTGTTTCAAAGCCTGGTCGTCGTGTGTATGTTTCTGCTAAGTCTATTCCTCAGGTAGCAAATGGTCTTGGTATTTCAATTTTGTCGACTCCTAAAGGGGTCATGGCAGATCATGAAGCGCGTGAACAAAATGTCGGTGGAGAAATTCTCTGTCGTGTTTTCTGATTAGATTGTAAGCAAACGAAAGTAAAACAGGTTAAAACAATGTCTCGTATTGGAAAAAGGCCTATTCCAGTTCCTCTTGGAGTTACTGCTACTGTTGAAGGTCAGTTGATTAAGGCGAAAGGTCCAAAAGGTGAATTGAGCTACATCGTTAATGATGAAGTTTTAGTTAAGCTTGAGGAAAATGTTGTGTCGGTTTTACCGCGTGATCAATCAAAAGATGCACGCTCTAAATGGGGTATGTCGCGTTCAATGATTGAAAATATTTTTTGTGGTGTGAAAGATGGTTTTGAAAAGAAACTTGAGATTAACGGCGTTGGTTATCGTGTTGCTTTACAGGGTAAAGATATTCAATTATCATTAGGTTTTTCTCATGATGTTATTTATAAAGTACCATCTGGTGTTACTGTGACAGTTCCTAAGCCGACAGAGATTGTTGTTTCTGGAATTGATAAACAGCAAGTTGGGCAAGTTGCGGCAGAAATTCGTGAATATCGTGGACCCGAGCCTTATAAAGGTAAAGGTATTAAATATGTAGATGAACGTATCGTTCGTAAAGAAGGTAAAAAGAAGTAAGGGTTTTGCGTTATGGTTTCATCTAAAAAGGTTATTCAGCGCCGTGCGCAGCGTGTTCGTCGTCAAATTAGAGCTGTCGCTAATGGTCGTCCGAGACTTAGTGTTTACCGCTCAAATCAGAATATTTATGCACAAATTATTGATGATTTACGTGGGTATACACTTGCTTCTGCATGTACTCTTGAAGAAGAATTGAGAAAATCTTTAAAAAGCGGTTCTGATAAAGCAGCTGCTTTTGCTGTTGGTAAATTAATTGCTGAACGTGCAAAAAAGGTTGGCATTAATGAAGTTGTTTTTGATCGTGGAGCATATGTTTATCATGGTCGAGTGAAAGTTTTAGCTGAAGCTGCTCGTGAGGGCGGTTTGAATTTTTAAAATATCTTGTTTAGAGATCTTGTTAAGAAGGTATTTTGATGTTTTGTATGAATTCCTTAATTTAATATTGAGGATTCGTGTTAAGGTGCTTCCGGAAAAGAAAAAGGAATGAGGAATGGCACAAAAAGAGCGTAATGATCGCGATGAGCGTCGAAATGAAAATAGTAGTGAATTTGTTGATAAACTTGTGCACATTAATCGTGTTGCTAAAGTTGTGAAGGGTGGACGGCGTTTTGGTTTTGCTGCTCTTGTTGTTGTTGGAGACCAAAAAGGACGTGTTGGTTTTGGTCATGGTAAGGCGCGCGAAGTGCCTGAAGCAATTCGTAAGGCTACAGAATCTGCAAGGCGTGAAATGGTTTACGTTCCGCTTCGATCTGGGCGTACATTACATCATGATGTTGAAGGCTGTCATGGAGCTGGTCGTGTGTTGTTGCGCTCAGCTTCTGCTGGTACCGGTATTATTGCTGGTGGGCCAATGCGTGCTATTTTTGAAACTCTTGGCGTGCAAGATGTTGTTGCTAAATCATTAGGTTCGTCAAATCCTTATAATATGGTACGTGCAACTTTTGATGCTTTAAAGCGTCAGGTGCATCCTAAAGATATTGCAGCGCAACGTGGTATTAAATATTCAACTTTACAATCGCGCCGCCAGCATTTGATTGGTTCAGAAGAATAATTTCTGAGGTTTGTTAGAAAAGGAATTGAAAATGGTTCAAAAAAAATCTCAGGTTGGCAAGACGGTAACGGTGGAGCAAATTGGAAGTCCAATTCGAAAGCCGCAAATTCAGCGTGCAACGTTAAAGGGGCTTGGATTAAATAAGATGCGTCGTCGTCGCACTTTAGAGGATACGCTTTGTGTGCGAGGTATGATTGCTAAGGTTTCGCATCTTGTTCGGGTTGTGGATGAAGGTTAGAATAGAAGGTCGCAGGAGTATAGAATATGAAACTTAACGAACTGCGTGATCGCGAAGGCGCAACAAAGAATCGTAAGCGTATTGGACGCGGTATTGGTTCGGGTAGTGGTAAAACGGGTGGTCGTGGTGTTAAAGGACAAAAGTCACGTTCTGGTGTATCACTTAATGGTTTTGAGGGTGGGCAGATGCCTATCTATCGTCGTTTGCCAAAGCGTGGATTTAAAAATTCCTTTGCCAAAATTTATAATGAAGTTTCATTAGGTCGAATTCAACGAGCAATTGATGCAGGAAAGTTAAGTATTGAAAAACCAGTTGATGTTTTTGTGTTAAAAGAAGCCGGTGTTGTTCGTCGTGTAAAAGATGGTGTTCGTCTTCTTTCTGATGGTGAGTTAAAAGCTAAGATTGTGTTTAATGTTTCTGGTGCTTCTAAGATTGCTTGTGTAAAGATTCAAAAAATTGGTGGTCAGATTAATTTTCTTGAATCTGTCCAGTAAGTTCATTTTTTGGTAAATAATGGCTGGCCTGGAAAGGAGTATATGTGACTCATTCTAGGCCATTATTTATGAAAGGCTATTTAAGTTTTGTATTTATTTTTATTGGCATATGAATGTTAGGGTTATTGTTGTGTAAGCAACGAGTTGGAGTATAAACTGGAGAGATTTTATGGCATCAGCTGCAGAACAACTTGCTTCCAATATAAATTTTAGCACTTTTTCACGTGCGACTGAATTAAAAAAACGTATCTGGTTTACTTTAGCTGCACTTCTTGTGTATCGTTTTGGTACTTATATTTCTTTGCCTGGTATTAATATTGATGCTTTACGGCAAACGTTTGAGCAGCATGCGTCCGGTGTACTGGGATTGGTAAATATGTTTGCTGGAGGTGCTGTTGGGCGTATGGCGATTTTTGCACTAGGAATTATGCCTTATATATCAGCATCAATCATTGTACAGTTGCTAACTTCAATTATTCCTTCATTGGAATCTCTTAAAAAAGAAGGTGAATTAGGCCGTAAAATTATTAATCAATATACTCGCTATGTAACAGTAATATTGGCTATTCTGCAGGCTTTTGGTGTTGCTGTTGCTCTTGAAACTGGTATAGGAACAGGACTTCAAATTGTTTTGGAGCCTGGTGTGATGTTTCGTGTTTCTGCTGTCATTACGTTGGTTGGTGGAACGATGTTTTTGATGTGGCTTGGTGAGCAGATTACATCACGTGGTATTGGTAATGGGGTTTCTCTCATTATTTTTACAGGTATTGTAGCTAATTTCCCTTCCACTTTTGCTCAACTTTTGACTGCGCATAGTCACGCTGATTTATCAACTTTTTTATTAATAGGAATTGTTTTTATTATTGTTTTTGTTGTTGGATTCATTGTTTTTATAGAACGTGCACAACGCCGAATTCTTATTCAATATCCAAAACGTCAAGTCGGTAATCAGATGTTTCAGAGTGATGTATCGCACCTTCCTTTAAAGTTGAATACTGCTGGGATTATCCCTCCAATTTTTGCTTCATCTTTGTTATTGTTGCCTGCAACTATTAATAATTTTTCTGATAAAATGCCACAGTGGATTCAGACTGTTTCTTTTTCTCTTGGTCATGGACAACCACTTTATATGATAATTTATGCAGCTTTGATGGCGTTTTTTTGTTTTTTCTATACAGCTATTGTATTTAATCCTAGTGATACAGCGGATCAATTAAAAAAGCATTCGGGTTTTATTCCCGGAATTCGCCCTGGTGAGCGTACAGCTGAATATATTGATTATGTTTTGACGCGTATTACTGTTGTCGGTGCGGTTTATATTATCCTAGTTTGTTTACTGCCGGAGTTTATGATATCGACACTGCATGTTCCTTTTTATCTTGGGGGTACGTCCTTGCTCATTGTTGTTACTGTTACGCTTGATACGGTTGCTCAAATTCAGGGGCATCTTGTTGCGCACCAATATGAAGGGTTGATTAAAAAGTCGAAACTCCGTGGAGGCAAAAGGAATCGATGAGAGTTATTTTTTTAGGACCTCCTGGAGCTGGTAAGGGTACTCAAGCTAAAATATTAGGTGAGCATTATAACATTCCTCAATTATCAACAGGTGATATGTTGCGTGAAGCCGTTATAACGGAAAAAGAAATTGGTAAAAAAATAAAGCCATTATAGAAAATGGTGCTTTGGTATCTGATGATATTGTTAATCAAATTGTATCAGATCGTATTGAGGAGAATGATTGTGTAAACGGTTTTATATTGGATGGATATCCGCGCACTGTAGGACAAGCAGAAGCATTACAACAGATTTTACAATCAAAAAATATACAGCTTAATGCCGTTATTCAATTTATTGTTGATGAAAAGGCTTTGATTGAGCGCATGAAGAAACGTGTTGAGGAAACGATTGCTGTTGGTGGACAGGTTCGTTCAGATGATAATTTTGATTCTTTTGCAAAACGATTAGTTGAATATCGTGAAAAAACGGCTCCTTTATCAGAATTTTACTTGAAAACAGGTTTGTTAAAAAAGGTTGATGGAATGGTGTGTGTTACTGATGTATCACGTGCAATTAAAGAATTCCTTGAATAAGAAAATTTTTTAAAGTAAATGAAAAGAGTTGACTTTTATAGTAAAATCTATCAAAAGCTGCTTTATTTCAGTAAGATAATGGGATTTTGGGTATGTTGGAGCCGAGATCATTTCTTTGTTTCTATAAAGTGCTTCAAGTATTTTATGGTTCATTGTTAACGTAATCAAGGAGAATAAGTGTGGCTCGTATTGCTGGTGTCAATATACCAACAAATAAGCGTGTAGTTATTGCGCTTCAGTATATCCACGGGATTGGACGGAAATTTGCTCAAGAAATTGTAGAGAAAGTTGGCATTCCTTCGGAACGTCGTGTGCATGAACTTTTGGATGCGGAAGTGTTACAAATTCGTGAAACGATAGATCAAGGTTATCAAGTTGAAGGAGATCTTCGTCGTGAAGTTGCGATGAATATTAAACGTTTAATGGATCTTGGTTGTTATAAGGGGTTGCGCCATCGTCGTTCTCTACCTGTTCGTGGGCAGCGTACACATACTAATGCGCGTACGCGTAAAGGTCCAGCTAAGGCAATTGCTGGTAAGAAGAAATAATAGTATCTTTTATTTTAAATATTCTTCTTTTTGTGAGAAGTTTTGAATAAAGGTAAATAAGGTGGAGCTGCTGGTGTTACGGCAGGGGAGAGATCGTTGAAAGGAAAGTTATGGCCAAGGAAGCCACACGTGTTCGCCGCCGCGAGCGTAAAAATATTTCATCAGGTGTTGTGCATATCAATTCAACATTTAATAATACGATGATTAGTATTACTGATGCTCAAGGGAATGTGATTGCATGGTCGTCTGCTGGTGCTCAGGGATTTAAAGGTTCTCGTAAATCTACACCTTTTGCTGCACAAGTTGCAGCAGAAGATTGTGCAAAAAAAGCGCAAGAACATGGTATGCGCTCATTGGAAGTTGAAGTTTGTGGTCCTGGGTCAGGTCGTGAATCTGCTTTGCGTGCGTTGCAATCTGTTGGTTTTGTAATTACTTCCATTCGAGATGTAACGCCAATTCCTCATAATGGATGTCGTCCCCGAAAAAGGCGGCGTGTTTGATTAGGTATTGTTTTTCATAATCGGAAGCTTTCTCCGGTGTTCACACTGGCCGTTGCGATTGAATGGTAGCGGAACTAAAGAACAGGAATAAAAATATGATCCAGAAAAACTGGCAGGAATTAATAAAACCCAATAAGGTTGAGTTTCATGCAGATGGTAATTCAAATGTTGTAAGTGTAGTTGCGGAGCCACTTGAGCGTGGTTTTGGTTTAACATTAGGAAATGCACTTCGCCGTGTATTGTTGTCATCATTGCGTGGTGCTGCGGTTACTGCTGTGCAAATTGATGGTGTGTTGCATGAGTTCTCGTCAATTCCGGGTGTGCGTGAAGATGTTACAGATATTATTTTAAATATCAAAGAAATTGCTATTCGCATGGAAGAGGAGGGGCCTAAGCATGTTATCATTTGTAAGGAGGGGCCCGGTGTTGTTAGAGCTGGAGATATACGTACTGTTGGAGATATGGAAATCCTTAATCCCGAGCATGTTATTTGCACACTAGATGAGGATGCGGAAATTCGTATGGAATTTATTGTGAATACAGGGAAAGGCTACGTTCCGTCTGATCGCAATTGTGTAGATGATGCGGTTATAGGTCTTATCCCAATTGATAGCCTTTATTCGCCTGTTCGTAAGGTGTCTTATAAAGTGGAAAATACACGTGAAGGGCAGGTCCTTGATTATGATAAGTTGACATTAACGATTGAAACTAACGGTGCTGTTAATGGTGAAGATGCTGTCGCTTTTGCAGCACGTATTCTTCAAGACCAGTTGGCGGTATTTGTCAATTTTGAAGAACCGCAAAAAGAACTTGTTGAAGAACCAGCTTCTGAGCTTTCCTTTAATCTTGCACTTCTTAAGAAAGTGGATGAGTTGGAGCTGTCAGTTCGTTCAGCAAATTGTCTTAAGAATGATAATATTGTTTATATTGGTGATCTTATTCAAAAAACGGAAGCTGAAATGCTTCGGACACCAAATTTTGGAAGAAAATCATTAAACGAGATAAAAGAAGTTCTTGCATGTATGGGGCTCCATCTTGGTATGGAGATTCCTGCATGGCCACCTGAAAATATTGATGATCTTGCTAAACGTTATGAAGATCAGTATTAAAAATTAAATTTAAGGAGAAAGCTCATGCGCCATGGTAAATCAGGTCGCAAGCTAAACCGAACTGCTAGTCACCGTAAAGCAATGTTTGCCAATATGGCAGCTTCATTAATCGAGTGTGAGCAGATCGTGACTACGCTTCCGAAGGCTAAAGAAATTCGTCCTATTGTTGAGAAATTAGTTACACTTGGTAAACGCGGAGATTTGCATGCGCGCCGGCAAGCAATTTCAGCTATTCGTGATACCAAAAAGGTTGCCAAGTTATTTGATACACTTGCACCACGTTATGCGTCACGCAAAGGTGGTTATTTGCGTATTATGAAAGCAGGTTTTCGTACTGGTGATAATGCACCTATGGCTGTTATAGAATTTGTTGATCGGGATATTAATGCAAAAAATTCTGCAAATCATAAACATATAGAAGAGGACGCCAATGAGGAAAAGGTCTCTTTGTAAAGAGCTTTTTCTTTTTTGGAATGAAAAACGCCTTTCTAAGGCGTTTTTTTATTCATGTTTTAGAATAAATGTTGTTCAATAGATGAACGAAAAAGATAGAATACTCTTTTTGTTGATTTTGTAATATTACTTGCCAAAGTGAGACATTTTTGATTTAAATATCAAATAGATGGAGATGAATAAGAAATTTTTCTGTTCTACTTAATGGAGGCTTTTTTAGTTTTGAGGGAGTGGATAATGAAACGTTCTATTTTAATAGGGCTTTTTTTTGTGATTATGGCATTGATATCGTTTCATTCTACGAGTGCTCAAGTTCCGCAAACACAATCAGAAATTGCTTTTTCATTTGCTCCTTTAGTAAAAAAAGCTGTTCCGTCTGTTGTAAATATTTATGCTGCTCGACAAGTTAAAGTTCGTTCTCCTTTTGAAGATGATCCATTTTTTGAGCAATTTTTTGGTCGTTATCAAAATAACAGACCTTTACGCACGCAATCATCGTTGGGATCTGGGGTAATTGTTGATACGCGTGGCTTGGTTGTTACGAGTTACCACGTTATTAAAGGTGCTCACGAGATTAAAGTTGCTCTTTCTGATGGAAGGGAGTTTGAAAGCACAGTTATATTAAAAGATGAAGCAACTGATATTGCGGTACTTGAAATTAATTCAAAGGATACTCGATTTCCTATTCTTCCTTTAGGAAATTCTGATGTAGTTGAGGTTGGTGATCTCGTTCTTGCGATTGGTAACCCTTTTGGTGTTGGTCAAACAGTTACAAGCGGTATTGTTTCAGCACAGGCACGTACACGTGTTGGTATTTCTGATTTTGATTTTTTTATTCAAACAGATGCGGCTATCAATCCAGGTAATTCTGGTGGGGCTTTAATTGATGTAAATGGCCGATTAATTGGGATTAATACAGCTATTTATTCGCGTTCTGGAGGTTCTATAGGAATTGGTTTTGCTATTCCAGTCAATCTTGTTAAAATAGTTCTTGATACAGTTAAACGTGGTGAAAAGTTTTTTGTACCGCCTTATATTGGTGCATCCTTTCAAAGGGTTACACCTGATGTTGCAGGTGGTTTGGGTTTAGAGCGTCCCTATGGGGCTCTTGTTATTGAAATTGTTAAAGATAGTCCTGCTGCAAAAGCTGGTTTAAAAGTGGGCGATGTTATTTTAAGTGTGCAAGATGTACAAATTGATAGCCCAGATGGCCTTATATATCGTTTGATAACAACTAGTGGAGGGCACAACCTTAATTTAGAATATTTACGGGATGGCAAGACTTTTAAAACAAAGATAACTGTCTCACCAATATCTAACTCTACATTTGTAAAATCTGAAAAAATTATTGATAAAAGTCCTCTTTCTGGGGCTGAAGTACTAGATTTAACACCACAAAATAGCCAGCGTTTTCATCTTCCTGCGACTGTAAAGGGTGTTGTGATTGTTAATCTCGACAATATGAGCAATGCTGCAGAAATCTTCCGCTCAGGAGATATTTTACGTGCTGTTAATGGTCATCAAATTCAAACTGTGAATCAATTAAAAAAGGTTCTTATGCAGGAACATCCGCGTATTTGGCAGCTAGAATATGAACGCAATGGTGTCTATATTCGTCAATTTATCCGCTGAGGGATATTTTGAATAAAGATTTTTTTACTTCATCTTTTGATTCTCATGTCAGTAAAAATCGGCCACTTGCTGAAAGAATGCGTCCCCGTTCTTTGAGTGAGGTGGTTGGGCAAGATCATTTGATTGGAACGGAAGGTTTTCTTTCACGTATGATAGAAGCTGGTTCGTTTGGTTCGATGATTTTTTGGGGGCCTCCAGGAACAGGTAAAACAACAATTGCACGTTTATTGGCATTTGAGACGGATTTCGCTTTTGAGCAAGTTTCTGCTATTTGTACTGGTGTTACAGAGTTAAAGAAAATTTTTGAGGTAGCTCAAGCTCGCTTTATGTCTGGGTGTCGAACACTTTTGTTTGTTGATGAAATTCACCGGTTTAATCGTGCTCAACAGGACGTTTTTCTTCCTTTCATGGAAGATGGTACAGTTGTTCTTGTAGGGGCAACAACTGAAAATCCTTCATTTGAACTTAATAGCGCCCTTCTTTCACGTGCACGTGTTTTAACGTTTCGCTTACATGATAGTAAAAGTTTAAGTATGCTTTTAAAGCGTGCTGAGGAAGTGGAAGGAAAATCTTTGCCCTTGGATGATCACGCTAGAGATCTCTTGATAAGAATGTCTGATGGTGATGCGCGATCGGCGCTAACACTGGCTGAAGAAATCTGGTGCGCTGCACGCCCGGAAGAAATATTTAATGCTAAAGTTTTACAAGAAATTGTTCAGCGTCGAGCTCCGATTTATGATAAAGGTCAAGATAGTCACTATAATCTTATTTCAGCATTACATAAATCGGTTCGTGGATCTGATCCCGATGCTGCTCTTTATTATCTTTCACGTATGTTTGATGCGGGTGAAGATCCTCTATATATTGGACGCAGATTGGTACGTATAGCTGTTGAAGATATTGGTTTGGCAGATCCGCAGGCTCTTGTCATTTGTAATGCAGCAAAGGATGCTTATAATTATTTAGGATCGCCTGAAGGTGAACTAGCTTTAGCACAAGCATGTCTTTATATTTCTACGGCACCAAAGTCGAATGCGGTTTATCTTGCTTATAAAGCAGCAATGCATTGTGCGCGTAAAAATGGTTCTTTACCTCCTCCTAAGCATATCCTTAATGCTCCTACAAAACTTATGAAGGAAAATAGATATGGAGAAGGTTATCGTTATGACCATTCTGAGCCGGACGCTTTTTCAGGGCAAGAATATTTTCCTGAAAAGCTTGGACGTCAAATTTATTATCAACCACAGGAACGTGGTTTTGAGCGTGAAATTGTGAAGCGTCTTGAATGGTGGAAAAAGTTGCGACAAAAACGAACCAGTCAAAAACAAGATTGTAGCTAAATTATTTTTTGTTTTTCTTTAATAGATTTCAGTTCAACTGCAATTATTATAGCTTTATTAATAAGCTAGGTCATGTGCAAAAAAATATCATTCTTTATGTAATTAATAATTTTTTTAAGTGAAAATAGATTCAGATCTAGGTAACAACTAGGTTTTGAAAGTTATTTGTGGAGCTGTAATTAATATGGGTTGTTAGTGTATTTAATTGTTTGCTTATTGGTGCTTCAAGTTATTTCGCAAATACTCTATGATTTTAATCAACGTTAGCTTTGAGCTATTGGCGCTAGATTGGTAATTCTGGCGTTGTGTGTTTAGGTGCTCATTCATGTTTATATTTAAAAGTGTATACCCAAAGCATTGCATTAGAATTTGAGACATTTTCTTTATGGATAAGATAGGTTAACGATATAAATTAATGCAAAAAGCTGCTATTTTTTGAATGCATTTTTTGAAATATGCTTTGTGTTAGCAAAAGAAAATGTAATTTTTTTATAACATTGATTAAAAATTGTTGATACAGCGAAGATAGAGATGAAATAGTCTGTGAAAATCTAAACTCCAGACTTTAATTAAGTTAATAGAGCGGTATATATTGTATGAGAAATTATTCTGACTTACTAAGGATATGGTTGTGGATAAAATAAAAGCTCTAGATTCTGCTCTATCACAAATCGAACGTTCTTTCGGTAAAGGCTCAATTATGCGTCTTGGGCAAAAGGAGCAGGTTGTTGAAATTGAAACAATTCCAACTGGCTCATTATCCTTAGATATTGCTTTAGGTGTAGGTGGATTACCAAAAGGGCGTATTATTGAGATTTATGGGCCAGAAAGTTCCGGGAAAACGACATTGGCTCTTCATGCTATTGCTGAAGCTCAGAAAAATGGTGGAGTTTGTGCTTTTGTTGATGCAGAACATGCTCTTGATCCTATTTATGCACGTAAACTTGGTGTTAAATTAGAAGATCTGCTTATTTCTCAACCAGATACCGGTGAACAGGCTTTGGAAATTGCAGAAACGCTTGTTCGTTCTGGCGCAATTGATGTACTTGTTGTTGATTCAGTAGCAGCTTTGACACCACGTGCAGAAATTGATGGTGAAATGAATGATTCTGTACCGGGATTACAAGCTCGATTGATGAGTAAAGCTTTGCGTAAATTAACGGCATCAATTTTTCGCTCTAACTGTATGGTTATTTTTATCAATCAGATTCGCATAAAAATTGGTGTAATGTTTGGTTCTCCTGAAACAACAACAGGTGGGAATGCTTTAAAATTTTATGCTTCTGTTCGTTTAGATATTCGTCGTGTTGGTGCGATTAAAGATAAGGATATGGTAATTGGTAATCAAACGCGTGTTAAAGTGGTGAAAAATAAATTGGCACCTCCATTTAAACAGGTGGAGTTTGACATTATCTATGGTGAGGGCATTTCCAAAGTAGGGGAATTGATTGATTTGGGTGTTAAAGCTGGTATTGTAGAGAAATCTGGTTCGTGGTTCTCCTATAACTCTGAACGTTTAGGACAGGGACGTGAAAATGCAAAGCAATTTTTACACGAACATGCAGAAATAGCGGCAGAGATTGAAGCAACTTTACGTCAAAATGCTGGTTTGCTTGCAATTGAGTTATTAGAAAATGCAAGTTTAGAGAATACAGAAAGCGATGAATCAATTTAATAAAACGCTTATTTAAGTGCAGTTTAGTTTTTTCTGTTTTTATTTGTTAGATTTTTTAAGTGTAAAATCTTTTATTTTCAAATTTCTCTGAAAAAATATTTCTATTTTAATTAAGTTACTCTAAAAGTGACAAAGAGAATGTTTTATTAAAAATGAGTTTTATCTTTGCAGTTTTGTACTGTATTGTGCGAGTGTAAATATGAATAGCGTTAACAAGATCCGGTCAACATTTCTGGATTATTTTCATCGTAATGGACATAAAGTTCTTTCTTCTAGCCCACTTGTTCCGCGCAATGATCCTACATTAATGTTTACAAATGCAGGAATGGTGCAGTTTAAAAATGTTTTTACCGGACTTGAACAGCTCTCTTGTAGTCGTGCAACAACTGCACAAAAGTGTGTACGTGCGGGTGGCAAGCATAATGATCTTGATAATGTTGGTTATACTGCACGCCACCATACTTTTTTTGAAATGCTTGGTAATTTTTCTTTTAGCGATTATTTCAAAGAAGAAGCAATTTTTTTTGCATGGAACCTTCTAACAAAAGAATTTTGTCTTTCAAAAGATAAGTTGTTGGTTACAGTTTATCATAGTGATGATGTAGCGGCTCAGTTATGGCATAAAATTTCAGGTCTCCCAGATGAAAAAATTATCCGCATTGCAACAAATGATAATTTTTGGATGATGGGAGATACGGGGCCTTGTGGTCCATGTTCAGAGATTTTTTATGATCACGGTGATAAAATTTTTGGAGGACCTCCTGGAAGTACTGATGAAGATGGCGATCGCTTTGTTGAAATTTGGAATCTAGTCTTCATGCAGTATGAGCAAGTGAGCAAAGACGAACGGATTGAATTACCTCATCCTTCCATTGATACTGGGATGGGATTAGAACGTATTGCTGCTGTCTTGCAAGGTGTGCACGATAATTATGATATTGATCTTTTTGCTACATTAATTCGTGAGTCACAAAGGATAACGGGAATTGAGGCAACTGGTGACTTTGTTGTTAGTCATCGTGTTATTGCTGATCATTTGCGTTCCTCTGCATTTTTGATTGCGGATGGTGTTCTGCCTTCTAATGAAGGTCGGGGATATGTTCTACGTCGTATTATGCGTCGTGCTATGCGTTATGCTTATTTTCTTGACTCAGAAGAGTTATTAATGTGGCGTCTTGTACCTGCTTTGATACGCGAAATGGGGCAGGCTTATCCTGAATTAGTGCGTGCTGAATCTTTAATTTCAGAAATTTTAAAGTTGGAAGAAACGCGTTTTCGTAAAACTCTTGAACGGGGTCTTCGTTTGTTAAATGAAGAAAGTATTCATCTTAAAGAAGGTGATTGTTTGAATGGTGAAATTGCTTTTAAACTTTACGATACATATGGTTTTCCACTTGATTTGACGCAAGATGCTCTTCGAAACCGTGGAATATCTGTTGATGTTAATGCTTTTAACAAAGCGATGGAACACCAAAAAGTGGAAGCTCGCGCTAATTGGTCTGGTTCTGGTGAGTCTGTAACGGAAGCGGTTTGGTTTTCTGTTCGTGATCAAGTAGGTACTACAGAATTTTTAGGCTATGAAATAGAAAAAGCAGAAGGTGTTATTACTACCCTTATCTGTGACGGTCAGATTGTTGATAAAGTTTTTTCAGGGCAAAAAGCTATGCTTGTTGTTAATCAGACACCTTTTTATGGCGAATCTGGTGGGCAAATGGGGGATAGCGGTATAATTTCTGGTGAGCATTTTGTTTTTGAAGTACATGATACTCAGAAAAAGGCTAAAGGTGTTTTTGTTCATATTGGTGAAGTTAAAAGTGGCCAAGTAAAAACATGTGATTGTGTGGAATTAACAGTTGATTCTGTTCGTCGTAGAAAAATTCGTGCAAATCATTCTGCTACTCATTTATTACACGAGGCTTTGCGTCGAACATTGGGGGATCATGTTGTACAGAAGGGTTCTTTTGTATCACCTGACCGGTTACGTTTTGATTTTTCTCATCCACGATCAATTTCACTAGAAGAATTAAAAAAAGTAGAAGATTTAGCCAATGAAATTGTGTTGCAAAATAGCAAAGTGACAACGCGCCTTATGACAGTGGATGATGCAATTTCTGAAGGAGCAATAGCATTATTTGGTGAAAAATATGGTGATGAAGTTCGTGTTGTTTCTATGGGGAAAAGGCATGATCAGATAGGAGAAAAGGGCTGTTGGTCAATTGAGCTTTGTGGGGGTACACATGTGTACAGAACAGGTGAAATTGGTTTGATTCATATTGTTTCTGAAAGTTCTGTGGCTGCTGGAGTTCGCCGTATTGAAGCATTAACGAGCACTGCTGCGCGCCTTTACCTCCGTAGTCAAAATGAACGACTTTATGAAATTGCTGCTCTTTTAAAAACTTCCCCTGTTAATGTACAAGAACGTATTCAAACTTTACTAGATGATCGTCGTAAGCTTGAAAAAGAATTAAGTGATACACGCGGGAAAATTGCTCTTAATGGTGGCGCTACAAAGAACAATAAAACAGATATAAAAGTTATTAATGGCATTTCTTTTATAGGACATGTTATTCAAAATATTTTACCAAGAGATCTTAAGACATTAGTGGATTCTGGAAAAAAGAAGATTGGATCTGGTGTTGTAGCTTTTATCGGTATTTCAGAAGATGGCAAAGGAAGTGTTGTTGTTGGCGTAACTAATGATTTGATTGATAGACTGAATGCCGTTGATTTAGTGCGTATTGTATCTGTTACTCTTGGTGGTAAAGGTGGTGGTGGGCGCTCTGATATGGCGCAAGCTGGTGGTCCGGAAGGGGATAAAGCTTGTGACGCTCTTGCAGCATTAGAAGTTTTTCTTGAAAACTTGTGATTTATCTTCGTGTTATTTAAATTTAGGTCTTGTAAGAAGCTAGAAAACTGTAATTTAGATTAAGTTTGCGTTTGAATATATGAAAAAGAAATACTTATTTTACGATGCAATAGACTCACGCAATGGAATCACATTTCCATCTTCTACTTGTATTATTGGTTGATCGTTTGTTAATCCACCGGCTTTTAATAGTTTATAGAAACGGCCACCTTTTTTAGTCAATTCTTGAAAACTACCTTTTTCGATTAAACGACCATGATCTAGAAAAAGTATAAGATCAGCATTACGGATTGTTGAAAGACGATGCGCTATAATAAAAGTTGTACGATTTTGGCTTACACAATCGATAGCGTCTTTAACACGTGCTTCTGTTTCAATATCAAGAGCGCTGGTTGCTTCATCTAGAATGAGAATAGGTGCATTTTTTAAAACAGCACGCGCAATTGCTAATCGCTGTCTTTCTCCACCTGATAATTGAGAGCCTCGTTCACCAACCAATGTATCGTACCGATCGTTTTTATTCAAAATAAAGTCATGAGCAGCAGCTGTTTTTGCAGCCTCATAAAGTTCTTTATCTGTTGCGGTCGTTCTACCTATTGCAATATTATCACGAATGCTACGGTTGAAAAGACCAGCATCTTGAAATACTGTTGCTAGAGCTTTGCGTAAGGATTCACGGTTAACGGAGCGTATATCTATTCCATCAATTTTGATATGTCCAACTGTGGGATCGTATACACGCTGTAACAAATTGATTAATGTTGTTTTTCCAGCACCTGTTGGTCCTACAATGGCGACAGTTTGTCCTGTTTTGACGTCGAATGAAATGTCAAAGACACCTTGAGAAGAATTTGGAAATGCATAGGTTACGTGATGAAATTGAATCGCACCTTTAACATTTTGAAGAGAAGGAAGGTTGTCGGGTTCTTTCATATTAAAAGTTGAGTCTTCCATTTCAAAAAATTCTTGTAATTTTGCTTGTGAGGATACAGCTAAATTAATAAAGCCGCTAATTTGATCAAGACGGCTAATCATTAATTGGGCAAATCCAACGAAAGAGACAACTTCACCTACACTTAGTTGACCTTTTGCAACAAAAAAAGCGCCAAGAAGGAATACACATACTATTGAAATGGTTGAAGCCATTCGATTTAAACCACTAGCAAGTGCCCACCAGTTTAGAACAGGGTTTTGTGCTTTAAGAAGATCACTTGTATACTGATGAAGCTCTGATGTTTCTTCTGCTATTCGGTTATAGCTTTGTACAATGGAAACATTAGAAATTGAATCACTGATATGTTTAAAAACACTATGATGATAACGTTCTACAGCGGCTTGTCCGTCTTTTGTTTTTTGCATCACTAAGCGTGCAATCAGTACATAGATGATGGCAAGAACCATTAAGACTATTGAAAGACGCCAGTTCATATTAAAAGCTATGGGCACTAGAACGAATAATGCGACAAAAGTAGAAAGATGTTGGCGCATAAAATCAAGCCATATAGCTGACATGGAATCTGTAGCGCGCAATAGCGTATGAAGGGCATTGGAAGTTCCACGTTGTTGGTGCCAAATTAATGGCATAGTAATGATACGCTCAAAAGATTCTGTTAAAACGCTTAAACGCCGTCTGTGAACTAAGCGATCCGCGCCACGAGCTACAAGGATGTAAGCAATAATATTGAAAACACCAAAACACACCCAAAGTGTGAGGTTAAAAACGATACCTGATTTGTCTGCAATTGCATCAATGACGTGACCAAACAAGATAGGCTCTGCTATTGTGATAATAGCCAGTATAATATTAGCGGCACAGATTAAAAAAAATGCGCTTTTTTCTCTATCTAAATAAGAAAGAACACGCGCGTATGTTTTTAATAAAAGCACGGGATGGTTATCTCCAATAGCTATTGCAATCACAAAATTAGTATTACAATTCTTTATGTAATGATTTTCTTTGAAGTAATAAAATTTGTACAGCAAAGAAATGCAATTTTGGATACTGATTGTAATGCAATGTGATAAAGTCTAATTCTAAAGGATATAGTTTTTACGTTTATAAAGACGAGAAAAATACGATTGATAAACAAAGAAATTGTATTGCAAGAGGGCCTATTACAGTGGGTGTAGAAATCAAAAAGGTTGAAGAAGATGAAAACGGAATGCGCTTAGATCGTTGGTTTAAGGTGCATTATCCAGGACTTGCGTTTGGGTATCTACAAAAACTGTTACGTTCTGGCCAGATACGCGTTGATGGCAGGCGTGTTAAAACTGATATACGTCTTATTATAGGGCAGTCTATTCGTGTACCGTTTTTGTCTAGTGATAATAAAAGAGACCTTTCTGCAACGGGTAAGACCATTCATGATCAGGACAAATTGAACATTTTGGAAAAAATGCTTCTTTATAAAGATCCAAAATCTTTGTATTAAACAAACCTGCAGGTTTGGCTGTACAAGGTGGCTCTGGTTTGACGTGCCATATTGATGGTATGCTTGAAGTATGGCGTAATAAAAAAGGGGAAAAACCACGGTTAGTTCATCGTCTTGATCGTGAGACATCAGGTGTGCTTATTATTGCTCGATCAAGGGGAGCTGCACAGGCTTTGATTGCTGCTTTTCGAGCACGAGAAACGAGAAAGACTTATTGGGCATTGGTGCGGGGAGTGCCTAAAAAAAAGCAAGATAAAATTTCAACATGGATGGTAAAAGAAATAACTGCACAGGGCGATAAAATGCGTGTTTGTGAACATGGAGAATCAGATTCTAATCACGCAGTTTCTTACTATCGTGTTTTAGATACGCGAGGACGGGTTCTATCTTGGTTAGAAATGGAGCCTTATACCGGTAGAACACATCAGCTACGTGTTCACGCAGCTTATATGAATCATCCAATTATTGGCGATTCAAAATATTTTTTTTCTGACAATAATTGGGAATTACCTGGCGGTATTCAAAATCGCCTTCATCTTCATGCACGCCGTATTCGTATTCCTCATCCCTCAGGAGGCATATTAGATATTATAGCTCCTTTACCGCCTCATATGGTACAAAGTTTTAATCTTTTGGCTTTTAATGAAGACGATGGTGATACAGAGTAATAAGAAAAATTCAGCTTAATTTTATTAATTGTAGTAACGCAAGTTTATTAGAAGTGTTTAATTACTTGCCATTACAAAAAGGAATTTGTGAGGAATTTAATTATCAATTACCAAGTTATGAGAAAAATATCACTGGAGTTTTATTTAGTAAAAGACGATAACAATTTTATATTATAAACTGTCGATAGTGAAATATAAGAAATGATTTGAACTTATAAGCGGGTATTGTTTTTAATCTGTAATAAAATAATATTTAAAGTTTTACTTCATTTAAGAATGAAGATTTAGCAATTTTAATTCAATAGCTGGATATCCTATTTTTTGATGTGATGGTCGGAAAATTATGCTGTATTTTCAATTAGGTATATCAGTTTCATTATTTAATTATTTTGTTTGTAATGCAAACGGTTAATAGTTATCTTCTTAATCATCCCTTTATAATTCTTTTGAGTCTCGTGTAGAGATTGCTATGCAAGTAAAGGAATTACTACGTTAAGAGTTTAATCTTAGATATCGATAGCGAAATCAATTAAAATGAGTACAATTAGTTTTTCTTAAGCTTATCAAATGATATCTAATGTACGAAAAGTGTATGGATTCTATTCTAGAAAATTCAGAAGATTAATTAAGATATTAGAAGTAGAATAATATGCGTAAAATTTTAGATGATTTTAATATACCGTTAAATGAGGATAATCCTGTCTACACAGTACAAAAGCTTTCGTGTCAACCATTGACTAAACGATTTTATAAAGAAGTAAGTATTGCACATAGAGAGGAAGGTTTTTCCATATTATTAGATGGGGCTTCCGTAAAAACACCTGCAAAGCGCTGTCTTCTCATACCAACAGAAGCACTCGCTTCATTAGTAGCACAAGAATTCACTGTGCAGGAAAAGAACATTGATCCAGGAAAAATGCCAATTACACGTCTTGTTAACACTGTTGTTGATGGTATAGCCGACAATATGCAAATTATTTTTGAAGATTTATTGCGTTTTGTTGCATGTGATATGATTTTTTATCGTGCACAAACACCAAAAGAACTTGTAGAACAACAATGTAAACAATGGGATTTTTTACTTGATTGGGCAGAAGAAAAACTTGGTGCACGTTTTAATATAGCAGCAGGACTTATGCATATTGAACAACCATGGGAAGCTATTCAAGCGGTGAGTAATTATTTACGCAAAATAGAATCCCCTTATATACTTGCTGCACTTCATGCAATGACTACTTTAACGGGCTCTGCCCTTATTGCTTTTGCTGTAGCTGAAAAGAGAATTAATTTGGATAATGCTTGGGATATTGCTCATTTAGATGAGAACTGGACGAAGAAACAATGGGGTATTGATGAGGAAGCGGTGATGCGGCGAACTTACAAAAAGGCCGAATTTAATGCAGCGGCTACAATCATTACTGCCTGTGCATAAGTGGAATTTTCTTCTGTTCATACATAAACATGAAATTTTCAATTACGATATTTTTATAATTTTTGTTGAATTGATTTTTATTTTTTCAAGTCCGGGGAAAGCTTCATTAGTTATATTTAAAGCTGTGTTGTCATTGCCGCGAATAAAATACCACTGATTATTTTCGAGAAGGGCAATAATTTCACTTTTAATATAAAATTTTTTTCCATTATTTATTATAATTGCAATTTCTAAAGGCATAATAAAATAAGGAATGCCATTATCGAGTTTTCCTTCACGTTTTTGCGTTTGGTCGATTTTTATATTCTCAATTTTATAATTTTTCGCTAGCTGTTCTATTTGATTTTTTATTATTTGTTGAAATTGTGCTTTATTGATATTCTTTTTAGTCGTTAAACTCTCGATAATTTGGGGAGGAATAGCATTTAAGATAGCATTTGAATCAATTTCTTTAAGTGCTTTATTATAAATAGAAATTTCCTTTTGTAGATTTATCAATTCTTCATTGGTTACTCCATTAGCTTGCACTGTTGATATAATAGAAACAAAGCATAAAAGAATAAAAAAAGATCGATAAATCTGCAACATTAGAAACCTTGATTATTGATTCGAAAGGATTCAATCTCTTTTATAAAGGAAAAATATCTTAGTAAAAGGGTGGTTCATGCTCTTTAGAAAAAACATCACAAAAAATGGAGGCTTCAACCTCCATTTTTAGATTAAGCAGTATGATTTATTCTTTAAACAGAATAATACATATCAAATTCAATAGGATGTGGAGTCATTTCATAACGCAAAACTTCTTGCATTTTCAATTCAATGAAAGAATTGATTTGGTCGTCATCAAAGACATCTCCTGCTTTAAGAAAGCTGCGATCTTTATCAAGAGCTTCAAGTGCTTCACGTAAGCTACCTGAGACTGTAGGAATGTCTTTAAGTTCTTTAGGGGGCAGGTCATAAAGATCTTTATCCATAGCTTGTCCAGGATGAATTTTGTTTTTAATACCGTCAAGACCAGCCATTAAGAGTGCTGCAAACGCTAGATATGGATTTGCTGTTAGATCTGGGAAACGGATTTCCACGCGTTTTGAATTTGGTGAAGAGCTGAATGGAATACGACAAGACGCCGAACGATTGCGTGCAGAATAGGCAAGAAGAACAGGTGCTTCAAACCCAGGAACTAAACGCTTATAGGAATTAGTAGATGGGTTTGTGAAAGCGTTGATTGCTTTTGCATGTTTAATGATACCACCGATAAAAAATAAGCAGGTTTCTGATAATCCGGCATATTCATTTCCTGCAAAGGTTGGTTTTCCATCTTTCCAAATTGATATATGAACATGCATGCCTGAACCATTATCACCAAAAATTGGCTTTGGCATGAAAGTCGCTGTTTTACCATAACTGTTTGCAATTTGATGCACAGCATATTTAAAAATTTGCACTTTATCAGCTTGTCGAACTAATGTATCGTATCGAATACCCAATTCGTGTTGAGCTGCAGCTACTTCATGATGATGTTTTTCAACACTTACACCCATGTCTTTTAGTGCAGTAAGCATTTCAGAACGCATGTCTTGACAAGAGTCGATAGGAGGAACTGGAAAATAACCACATTTCATACGTGGTCGATGCCCAAGATTGCCCATTTCATATTCAGTATCATCATTTGATGGAAGTTCACTTGAATCAAGCTTAAAGCCTGTATTATATGGATCATTTTTATAACGTACGTCGTCAAAAATAAAAAATTCTGCTTCTGGACCTATATTAACTGTATCACCTATACCTAAAGATTTCATATAAGCTTCTGCTCTTTTTGCAATAGAACGCGGATCTCTACTATACAATTCTCCGGAAACAGGATCGAGTACGTCACAAAGTATGACTAAAGTAGACTGAGCAAAAAAGGGATCCATATGAGTTGTTTCTGGATCTGGCATCAATACCATATCGGATTCATTAATTGTTTTCCATCCAGCAATTGAAGAACCATCAAACATAACACCATCGGTGAATGTATCTTCAGTGATTGCGGTAACATCTATTGTGACGTGATGTAATTTACTCCACGGGTCGGTGAAACGTAAATCGACAAAGCGTATGTCATTATCTGCAATCTGTTTAAGTATGTTTGATACGGTTGTCATATGCAATTTCCTTATTGGACTGAGGTAGATAGAAAAAGTAAAATTTTGTAAATATTAAAGAGCATCAATGCCAGATTCACCAGTACGAATACGAATAGCATTATCAATGGATGAAACAAATATTTTTCCATCGCCGCTATGTTTTGTTTGAGCTGCTTTACGTATTGCTTCAATAGTTTGTTCTAGAATTTCGTCTGCAATAACAACTTCAATTTTTACTTTAGGTAGAAAATCAACAACATATTGAGCACCACGGTAAAGTTCTGTATACTCCTCTTGATTGCTAAAACCTTTTGCTTCTGTTACAGTAATTTCCTGTAAACCAACTTTTTGAAGTGCTTCTTTCACTTCATCCAGTTTAAAAGGTTTTATAATAGCTTCAATCTTTTTCATGCTGAAATGATCTCCAACGTTATTTTGTCTTTTTAGGCTACTATACATTATATTGATAAGCACGAGATGTGCCAACAAATAGTTTCTGTACGAAGAAATCAAAAATAATATAATTGTGTGTTTTTTTGGCAAATAATTCCAACAGGACATATGAAGTAAAATGTTATTATATTATAACATAAAAAGGCTTGTGAAGAATAAAAATGATACAATTATAAGTTATAAACCTTATTTATACATCATTACATTATTAGGTGCGTAAATTATTTTACGACTTGTTTTAAGAGTCTAAATTATGCAAAGGTCTGCGTAACAAAAGCTCTTTTAGAAATTTTCCAGTATAGGATTCAGGGATATTTATAATATCTTCAGGGCGGCCAATTGCAACAATTTGACCACCGCCATCTCCACCTTCTGGTCCTAAATCAATAATCCAATCAGCCGTTTTAATGACTTCAAGATTATGCTCAATAACTACAACTGTATTGCCTTGCTCAACGAGTTCATGCAAAACTTCAAGAAGTTTTGCAACATCGTGAAAATGTAAACCCGTTGTTGGTTCGTCTAAAATATAGAGTGTGCGGCCTGTTGTTTTTCGTGAAAGTTCTTTGGCAAGTTTTACGCGCTGGGCTTCACCACCAGAAAGCGTTGTAGCCTGTTGTCCAACTTTGATATAGCCAAGGCCAGTTTTAACAAGAGTCTTCATTGTGTTATGAATGGCAGGGACAGCTTGAAAAAATTTTTCAGCTTTTTCAACTGTCATATCAAGTACGTCAGCAATAGATTTTCCTTTAAATTTTACTTCTAGCGTTTCTCTATTATAGCGTTTTCCTTGGCATATGTCACATGTAACGTAGATGTCAGGTAAAAAGTGCATTTCAATTTTGATAACACCATCGCCTTGGCATGCTTCACAACGTCCCCCTTTGACATTAAATGAAAAACGTCCTGCTTGATAACCACGAGCCTTTGATTCAGGAAGCTCAGCAAACCAATCGCGGATTGCGGTAAAAGCACCTGTATAAGTTGCTGGATTGGAGCGTGGAGTACGCCCAATAGGTGATTGATTAATATCAATGACCTTATCAAGCAATTCTAGTCCTTCGATTTTGGTATAGGTTGCTGGGTTTTGATGACTTCCCATAATGTGGCGTGACGCAGCTTTAAAGAGAGTTTCAATAAGAAATGTTGATTTTCCTCCACCTGAAACACCAGTTACGCAAGTAAAAGTCCCAAGAGGGATATCGACATTAATATTTTTAAGGTTATTACCTTGGGCACCAATTACTTTGAGTACTTTTGACTTTGATATTTTACGTCGCTTAGCGGGCATAGTAACTGCCATTTTTCCTGAAAGATATTGGCCTGTAAGCGAGGATGGATTATTCATAATTTCCTGCGGTGTACCTTGAGCAATAACTTCTCCACCATGAACGCCTGCAGCAGGGCCAATATCCACTACATAATCTGCTGTAAAAATGGCATCTTCATCATGTTCAACAACGATAACTGTATTGCCAAGATCACGTAAATGGCACAACGTTTTTAAAAGGAGTCCATTATCGCGTTGGTGTAGACCAATAGACGGTTCATCTAAAACATAAAGAACACCTGTGAGGCCAGAACCAATTTGAGACGCTAGCCGAATGCGTTGACTTTCTCCGCCTGAAAGTGTTCCTGAATTTCGAGATAAGGTAAGATATTCAAGTCCCACATGATTTAAAAATTCTAAACGTTTACGGATTTCTTTTAAAATACGTGCTGCAATACTACGTTGTTTTTTATTAAGATACTGATCAATATTAGCAAACCAATCATTTGCTTTTAGGATAGAGAGTTCTGATACTTGCCCAATGTGCATTTCGTTAATTTTAACACAGAGTGCTTCTGGTTTTAACCGATGACCATTACAAGCTCGACAAGGTGAAGAAGACATGTAATATTCGATTTCTTTATATGAGCCAGCAGAATCGGTTTCTTTCCATCGCCGTTCCATATTTGGAATAACGCCTTCAAAATATTGGGTTGTTGTGTTAGAGCAGCCTTCATCTTCGTGAATAAGGGGAATTTCTTTTGTTTTTGTACCGTATAAAATAACATGCTGGGCTTCATCTGAAAGTTCACACCATTTATCTGTAAGTTTAAATTCATAGGCTTTGCCTAACGCTTTTAGTATTTGGTTATGGTAAGGTGAGGGTGATTTAAACCAAGGGGCAATGGCTCCAGATTTTAAAGTAAGATTTTCATTGGGTACAATTTTTGCTGGGTCAATTGCTTTTTGAATGCCAAGCCCATCACAAGTGGGACAAGCACCAAAAGGGTTGTTGAATGAAAAAAGGCGTGGCT
Source organism: Bartonella sp. WD16.2 (assembly GCF_002022505.1). Taxonomy (NCBI): domain Bacteria; kingdom Pseudomonadati; phylum Pseudomonadota; class Alphaproteobacteria; order Hyphomicrobiales; family Bartonellaceae; genus Bartonella; species Bartonella sp. WD16.2. Next base: position 910,271 of record NZ_CP019781.1, on the reverse strand, counting down.
CGATTTCAGGAATAGAGAATCCGGATATAGGGCAGGCGAATTTTTCTGAAAAAATGAGTCGTTTATGTGTTTCATTTTTTGATTTGTTGGTAGATTCCTTTGAGGTTTCCTTTATTGTCAAAGGTTGATCTGCCATTTCAGCAATCGCAAGTCCGTTTGCAATCTGCAGACAGGTTTCTATACTATCAGCTAAACGAGAAGTAATGTCATGACACACAACAAGGCGATCTACCACTACGTCTATATCATGTTTATATTTTTTATTAAGAGGAGGGATGTCAGGAATTTCGTAGAAATTGCCATCAACTTTGGCACGTTGAAATCCTTTTCTTAAAAGTTCTGCTAGCTCTTTTTTATATTCACCTTTTCTTCCTCGCACTAAAGGTGCCATAATAAAAATCCGCGTACCCTCTGGTAAGGCCATAATTTGGTCAACCATTTGGCTGATTGTCTGATTTTCAATAGGGAGGCCTGTGGCAGGTGAATAAGGGATACCGATACGAGCAAAGAGAAGGCGCATATAATCATAAATTTCAGTTACAGTACCAACTGTTGAACGAGGATTACGGCTAGTGGTTTTTTGTTCGATAGAGATAGCAGGGGACAGACCATCTATTTGATCAACGTTTGGTTTTTGCATCATTTCCAAAAATTGGCGTGCATAGGCAGAAAGGCTTTCAACATAACGACGTTGACCTTCGGCGTAAATTGTATCAAAAGCTAAGGATGATTTACCTGAGCCGGAAAGTCCTGTTATAATAATTAATTTATTGCGAGGAAGGTCAAGATCGATATTTTTAAGGTTATGTTCACGTGCGCCGCGAATAGATATATATTTCTGGTGAGACATGTTGATCCTTGGCGTATGAACAAAAAATTTACACTATTATATGAAATAAGACCTTTCCTTTGAAATTACAATGTGTTCCATTATTATAAGAGAAAGAAGAGTGTAAATTCTTTTGGAAAGAGAAGTAAAAGTACAGCTTTTTTCCTTTATGATGGATATAAGCTAGATGTTTTTATTGTCTTTTACTATAAGAAGGTAGTTTAAATTTTGGAGTTTGTATAATGGCTGGTAGCCTTAATAAAGTTATTTTGATTGGTAATCTTGGTGCTGATCCTGAAATCCGTCGTTTGAATTCTGGTGATCAAGTGGCAAATCTACGTATTGCCACTTCGGAAAGCTGGCGTGACCGTAATACGAATGAACGTAAAGAACGCACCGAGTGGCATAGCATTGTTATTTTTAATGAAAATCTTGTAAAAATTGCGGAGCAATATCTAAAAAAAGGCAGTAAAATTTATATTGAAGGTCAATTGCAAACACGCAAATGGCAAGATCAAAATGGTAATGATCGTTATACGACAGAAATTGTTTTACAAAAATATCGCGGTGAATTACAAATGCTTGAAGGTCGTGGCGCTATGGATGGTGGGGAGAGAATGCACGAAAATCCATTAGGTAGTGATGACTTTGGGGATAGTAGTTTGGATCGAAAAGAAAATTTTAGCCAAAACAATAATTATTTGGAAGGAAATTTTTCACACCAATTGGATGATGACGTTCCATTTTGATAATCTATAAAAGATGTTATTATTGCTTTTTATTTTCAAACAAGAAGGGTAAATTTCTAATTTAAAGTTTATTGTCTTATAAGAAAAGTAAAAAGAAACTTATTTTGTATCATGCAGTTAAACTGATTAGTAAATGTATTAGAAGGTATGTGGCAGGTTATAACATAAGGAGCGCTAAGTTGTGCTCATGTCAAAAAGCATGGTAAGTAGATTGAAGATGAAAGATTATTGTAAAGGCAATGATCTATTTCTTAAAGTCTTTATTTTAGTATTTTTGTTGAGAAGATTGCCTAAGATACGCGGGGAATTTGAAAAGATTGCATTGGGCATTGTTTATTTCATTTTTTAACTCAGGGGAGCGGATTATGTTCATTTCATTTCTGATTCTTCATATAAACAAGTAATATATTAGAAATTATTGTTCAATTCTTACTCTCTTATGGGGAGGGGAGTTAGCATTTTAAAGTATTTTTCGATATAAAAGATCAAAATGATTCTTTTTTGAAAGTATTAGAACTGTGACCGATCTTACTCCACTGACAGAACGTGATGTGCTGACCGGTATTGAGCCAGTTAGTATTATTGAAGAAATGCAACGCTCCTATCTCGATTATGCGATGAGCGTGATTGTATCACGTGCATTACCTGATGTGCGTGATGGATTGAAACCTGTTCATCGTCGTATTCTTCATGCAATGAATGAAATGGGTCTTTCTTTCAACAAATCTTATCGTAAGTCAGCGGGTGTTGTTGGTGAAGTAATGGGGAAATTTCATCCTCACGGTGATGCTTCGATTTATGATGCATTAGTGCGCATGGCGCAGGATTTTTCTTTGCGAAATCCGTTGATTAACGGGCAAGGGAATTTTGGTTCTATTGATGGTGATCCACCTGCAGCGATGCGTTATACAGAGTGTCGTTTAGAGAAAATCTCAGAAGAACTTTTAGCTGATATCGATAAGGATACTGTTGATTTTCAAGATAATTATGATGGACGTGAACGTGAGCCTATGGTTTTACCAGCACGTTTTCCTAACCTTTTGGTAAATGGATCGGGTGGTATTGCTGTAGGAATGGCGACTAATATTCCTCCACATAATCTTGGTGAAGTTGTTGATGGATGTATCGCTTTAATTGATGATCCCAGTATAACGCTAGATGAGATGATTAAAATCATTCCTGGTCCTGATTTTCCTACGGGTGGTATTATTCTTGGCTGTTCGGGTATTCGTTCGGCGTATGAAACGGGGCGGGGTTCAATTATTATGCGTGCTAAAGTCGATATCGAAGAAATTCGTAATAATCGGCAGGCAATTATCGTAAGCGAAATACCTTACCAGATTAATAAAGCTACAATGATTGAAAAGATAGCTGAATTAGTTCGTGATAAACGTATTGATGGAGTTTCTGATTTACGTGATGAATCTGATCGTGATGGGTATCGGGTTGTTATTGAGCTTAAGAGAGAAGCTGTTGCGGATGTTGTTTTAAATCAACTATATCGTTATACGCCACTGCAGGCCTCTTTTGGTTGTAATATGGTTGCGTTGAATGGCGGAAAACCTGAGCAGATGACGTTGCTTGATATACTTCGTGCATTTGTTTCTTTCCGTGAAGAAGTGGTAAGTCGGAGAACAAAATATCTTTTACGTAGAGCGCGTGAGCGTGCACATGTTTTAGTTGGGCTTGCTATTGCTGTTGCTAATATTGATGAAATTATAGCATTAATTCGCAAGGCATCTGATCCACAAATAGCGCGCGCACAATTAATGGAGCGGCGTTGGTTGGCTATTAATATAGCACCTTTAATTAAGCTTATTGATGATCCTCGTCATATTATCCATGAGGATAATACATATCATTTATCAGAAGAACAAGCGCGTGCTATTTTGGAGTTGCGTTTGCAGAGGTTAACAGCACTTGGTCGCGATGAGATTGCTGACGAATTAAATAAAATTGGTGTAGATATTACCGATTATCTTGATATTTTGGCATCGCGTTCACGAATTATGGGTATTGTTAAAGATGAACTAAACGCTCTTCGTGAAGTATTTGCAACTCCTCGGCGCACTGTTTTTGGTTTCGGTAGTGCGGATATGGATAATGAAGATCTGATCGCACCAGAAGAAATGGTGGTGACAGTTAGTCATAGTGGTTATATTAAACGTGTGCCTTTAAATACGTACCGTGCCCAACGTCGTGGGGGTAAGGGGCGTTCTGGTATGGCTACAAAAGATGAGGATTTTGTAACCCGTTTATTTGTAGCTAATACACATACACCGGTTCTTTTCTTTTCGTCACGTGGAATTGTCTATAAAGAGAAAGTTTGGCGTTTACCTATTGGTACGCCGCAATCGCGTGGGCGAGCTTTAATTAATATGCTGCCCTTGCAACAAGGTGAGCGTATAACAACAATTATGCCTTTACCAGATGATGAGGAAGATTGGAGCAAACTTGATGTTATGTTTGCAACAATGCGTGGGACTGTACGTCGCAATAAATTATCAGATTTTGTTCAAGTTAATCGTAATGGTAAAATTGCAATGAAATTTGGTGAAGAAGGAGATGAGATTCTTTCCGTAGAGACCTGTACAGAGTATGATGATGTTGTTCTTACAACAGCGAATGGACAATGTATTCGTTTTCCTGTGAGTGATGTTCGTGTGTTTGTTGGGCGTCATTCAATGGGGGTACGTGGTATCAACATGGGTGATAGTGATAAAGTCATTTCTATGACTGTTTTAAAGCATGTTGAAGCTACGTCGACTGAGCGTTCTGCCTATATTAAACGCGTGATCAGTGAACGGCGTGCAGCTGGTGCAGATGATGAAGATATTGTCATTGGTGATGAAGAGTCAGAAACAACCGTAACAGAATTAACAGATGAACGTTATATGGAGCTTAGTGCCCATGAACAAATGCTCTTAACAGTTAGTGAGTTTGGTTATGGAAAACGGTCTTCCTCTTATGATTTTCGTATTTCAGGACGTGGAGGAAAGGGGATTCGTGCAACCGATCCATCCAAAACAGCTGAAATTGGTAAGTTAGTGGCAGCCTTTCCGGTGGAAGCGCAAGATCAAATTATGCTTGTCTCAGATAAAGGGCAGCTTATTCGTGTTCCTGTTAATGGTATTCGCATAGCTGGTCGTTCGACCAAGGGGGTAACGATCTTTAATACAGCAAAAGGTGAGAAGGTTGTATCAGTTGAGCGTATTTCTGAGCCTGAAGTTAATGCTAGCGAACCAGATATGGAAGAAAGTGAGCAGCATTGCAATGTGGTTGATGCGGACGACGAAGTGTAATTGTGAAAACATTGGAGTAAATGATGACCATTGCTCTTTATGCAGGTTCTTTTGATCCTATTACAAATGGTCACCTTGATGTTTTGCAAGGCAGTTTATTATTGGCCGATGAAGTGGTGGTAGCTATTGGTATACAAAGTGGAAAACAATCACTTTTTAGTTTTGAAGAGCGTGTTGATTTAATTACACAAGTCGGGAAAGACTTATTAAATACAGGTCCTGATCGATTGCGAGTTATTGCATTTGATAATCTTTTAATTAATAAAGCGCGTGAAATTCAAGCTTCGTTTCTTATTCGTGGTTTGCGTGATGGTACTGATCTCGATTACGAAATGCAAATGGCAGGGATGAACAAGATTATGGCTCCTGAATTACAAACTGTTTTTTTACCGGCAAGCGTTTCTAGTCGTCCAATAACTTCTACATTAGTGCGCCAGATTGCTGCTATGGGGGGGACGTTATGCCTTTTGTTCCTCAAAATGTTGCACAAGCTTTGTGTTTGAAATTTAAATCCTTGAAGGAAAAATGATTGTGTATATTAGAATTTTTGCCATTTTAACATGTATTGTTTATCTTTTTTCATTTAATGCTTTAGCAAATGAGCATAATACCCTTGTTTTATCCCTTAAAAATGGTGATGTTGTTATTCGTTTACGTCCTGATCTTGCGCCAAAACATGTCGACAGAATCAAAAAATTAACAGAAGAGGGTGCTTATAATAATGTTGTATTTCATCGTGTTATCCCTGGTTTTATGGCGCAGACAGGCGATGTAAAATTTGGAAAAAAAGATAGTACTGATTTTGATCTTAAGCGCGTTGGTATGGGTGGTTCAAATTATCCTGATTTAGTAGCAGAATTTTCAAAACAGCCATTTAGGCGTGGTACTGTTGGTATGGCACGTTCACAAGATCCTCATTCAGCAAATTCTCAATTCTTCATTTGTTTTGATGATGCTACTTTTTTAAATGAACAGTATACTGTTGTTGGGGAAGTTGTAAAAGGAATGGATGTTGTCGATGAAATTAAGAAGGGCGCTGTCAGTAATAATGGATCTGTAACAAATCCTGATGTTATCAATGCTGCTCATTTGCAACGTGATCAATAAATCAAAGGATAATTATATGGCTGAGATTAAAGACCCAGAAAATACTTTAATTCTTGAAACAACAAAAGGCAATATAGTGATTGAATTGTTTGCTGATTTAGCTCCTGGCCATGTGGTGCGTATTAAAGAGTTAGTGCGTGAAGGTGCTTATGATAATGTTGTTTTTCATCGTGTTATTGATGGTTTTATGGCTCAAACTGGTGATGTGAAGTTTGGGAAAAAAGACGGTCAGAAATTCGATTTATCGCGTGTGGGTATGGGAGGATCGGATAAGCCTGATTTGAAAGCAGAGTTTTCGAATATTTCTCATAAACGTGGTACAGTTTCTATGGCACGCAGCCAAAATCCAAATTCTGCTAATTCGCAGTTTTTTATCTGCTTTGAAGACGCTCCTTGGCTTGATCGTCAATATTCTATATGGGGACAGGTTGTGGAAGGTATGGAAAATGTTGATAAGATCAAGCGTGGTGAACCTGTTGTAGAGCCTGATATGATTATCAAAGCCAAAATTGCTGTGGATACAAAGTAGTATTAGAATATTGTGCAGATAATTTCTGTTTACGGTTTAATTTGGAATTTTATTGAGATTAATGTGAACTGTGTGTTTTTGTGTAAATAAAACTTTTCAATTTTGAATTTTCGAAATAACGGGCCCTATTATTAAAATTGGCTTCTTTACATCAAAATGCACGTTTTCTTTATATATATTCTTCAAAAGCAAATCTTACAAGATTTTTTATGTTTGTAATTTTCTAAGCTTTTTAGTGAAAAGAATACACTTAGTTTTTGTGAAGCAAAATATTATTCCGGTATAGTTGAAGTATTTGTTTTGGTTCTGTTACTCTAATTTATTTGGGTAGATGCTATTTCTATCTTATTTGTTGTGTTTAAAATTGCGTTTAGAGTGTTGAAAAAATATTAAAAAAAGCAGAAATACTAAATTATTTTTATTTATAAAATAAAGTAACAGTTCCGATTATCAGTTTACATTTTAGCGAAAAATTTCAAAATGGGCTTCAAAAATATAAAATGGAGCAGCACTATTTTGTTTTCAATGTAAGAAGATGTGTATTTTATTCTGAATGTGACAGTATGCATAATCATAAAATGGATTCAGAGAAATTGATTATATTCATACCTAAAATTATTTAAGTATTTATGACACTAAAAACATACAAAAATAAAGTTATTGCTATCTAAGTACAACACTTAAGGTTATTTAGAACTGTAGTGGATAAATGTTAATATTTTAAGATATTTAACCCGAACACTACAGATATTTTTTTCGTCAAGCTGTTTTTATTGTGTTGATTGGTAGATAATAAATTCTCATTTATTTCGTTGAATTTTCTTAATGCTGGTTTCGGTGTTTAGTAAAGTAAATTCATTTTATAACACTTATAATAATGCGATCAAAAAAGGAGTTGTGTTTTTTTGTTGCTATAACGATATGAATTTGTTTAATCGAAAAGACGAAAATAATGGTTAAGACGTTTCACTATAGACAAAATTGCTCAAGATGAACAGGCACGTTTGGGTGAAATTATAACAGGACGTGGACGTATTCGCACACCCGCATTCATGCCAGTTGGAACGGTAGGGACCGTTAAGGCTATGTATATGGATCAGCTACGTGATCTTGGGGCAGATGTTATTTTGGGTAATACTTATCATTTAATGTTGCGTCCTGGGGCTGAACGGATTGCACGTTTAGGAGGCTTACATGAATTTGCTCGTTGGCCTGAACCTATTTTAACGGACTCTGGTGGTTTTCAAGTTATGTCGCTTTCAGGGATTTGTAAAATCACAGAGAAATGTGTGATTTTCCGCTCTCATATTAATGGAGCGTATTATGAAATGAGTCCAGAACGTTCTATTGAAATCCAAGGACTGCTTGATTCTGACATTCAAATGCAGCTTGATCAATGTATTGCATTACCTGCAAGTGAGAAAGAAATAGAAGCTGCTATGGAACTTTCATTACGTTGGGCGCAGCGTTGTAAAACAGCTTTTGGTAATCAATCAGATAAAGCTATGTTTGGTATTGTTCAAGGTGGTGATAATATGAAGTTGCGTGAGCGTTCTGTTCAAACCTTGAAAGAGATGGATTTGAAAGGTTATGCTATTGGAGGGCTTGCAGTTGGTGAAACTCAAGATGTTATGATGGCGGTATTAGATGCTACTTGTTCTATTTTGCCAGAGAATAAACACGCTATCTCATAGGAGTGGGCACTCCAGATGATATTTTAAAAAGTGTCGCTCGAGGTATTGATATGTTTGATTGTGTTTTACCAACACGTGCTGGGCGCCATGGCTTAGCTTTTACCCGCTTTGGTAGAATAAATTTGCGCAATGCACGTTATGCAGAAGATTCTCGCCCTCTTGATCCACAGTCGCCTTGTCCCGCTGCACGTGATTATAGTCGTGCCTATTTGCACCATTTAGTCAAATCTAATGAAGCTCTTGGTGGTATGTTGTTAACTTGGAATAATCTTTCTTATTATCAACAGCGTATGCAAGATATTCGTACTTCTATTAAAGCAGGATGTTATGCTGATTTTTGTGCAGAAGCGAATGCTTTATGGGAGCAAAGCAATAAGGCATTAGCACATTAATGTGTGTTTATTTTTGATAGTATTTGACTTATTTTTTATTGTATTAAGTTTATTTTCTCATAAAAAGAGTGTTTCTTAACAATTTTGATTCACTAGAGTAACTTTTTTGAAAAATATAAAACTGCGCTATCATAAAAAAATGAATTGCGCAGTTTTATTGACAACATTTTCTCTGCACTGTCAATTTAACAGAGATTATTGCTCCGATACGCACTACCTGATCCGGAGAAAAACAGTTTGTTTTCTGTTTCTAGATAACTGTTTAAATTAACAATGTTAATTACAGGTTAGTGATTTCTTAAAGAAGTATGAAAATTACATTTTTTATATAAGATGACTTTAGATACGCAACATATATTAGCATGGTGCTGTTGATTATGTTTCAACCAATATTATTAACACTCGTTTTTTGTTTTACTTAATTTGGTGTTACAGTTTGTAAGCAGTTGCTTGTATAATGTTTATTTCAAAATTATGATTATGGTTGATTTAAATGCTGAAAAATAGTGTTTGAAAGCTGTTAATAGTGTACACTTGTTTTAAGATTACGATTATTATTCAAGCTAATACAACTTAGCTTGGATAAGCTTGCGAGGAGGGGTAGGTTGCTTTTATTTTTGTGATTGTCGTTGTTTTATGGGTTTGATACTAAAAGCTATTGAAAATAGATTTGATAGATACTTCAAAGTATCTCTCTTTTGCAATATTCACATTAGAAAATGTGTGTATACTAATACTAAAGTGTCAATATTTTATTCTTATGAAACAGTATCGCTGTTTTGCTATGTTTTGCATTGAAAAGAAGCTACCTGTTTTATTAGAATACAGTTATTTAATTTTGCAAAAACCCTCAAGCTCTCTTTTCACAGAGCTTGAGGACTTTAATTATATTAATTGGCCATTTCTTTTTTTAAATTTGCATCAATTTTATCGAGAAATCCTGTTGTAGAAAGCCATTTTTGTTCTGGTCCGATCAAAAGCGCAAGATCTTTTGTCATAAAACCTTCCTCAACAGTGTGGACACAAACTTTTTCTAATGTAACGGCAAAGTTTTTCAACTTCTCATTGTTATCAAGTTTAGCGCGATGAATCAGACCACGTGTCCATGCAAAAATAGAAGCGATAGAATTTGTTGATGTTTCTTCACCTTTCTGATGCTGACGGTAATGACGTGTTACTGTACCATGCGCGGCTTCTGCTTCAACAATTTTACCGTCTGGTGTCATGAGAACAGAAGTCATAAGACCAAGGGAACCAAAACCTTGAGCAACAATGTCTGATTGAACATCACCATCATAATTTTTACATGCCCAGACATATCCACCTGACCATTTGAGTGCTGAAGCAACCATATCATCAATTAAGCGATGTTCATAATGTAGTTTACGGCTTTCGAATTCAGTTTTAAATTCTGTATCAAATATTTCTTGAAAGATATCTTTGAAACGGCCATCATAGGCTTTTAAAATAGTATTTTTTGTCGAAAGATAGACAGGAACATTTCGTTGTAGGCCGTAATTAAAAGATGCGCGAGCAAAGTCGCGGATTGATTCATCAATATTATACATGGCCATAGCAACCCCCGCGCTTGGGGCATCAAAAACATCATGTTCTATAATCTGGCCATCATCACCGACAAATTTGATGCTTAGTTTCCCTTTACCAGGGA